>NZ_JBHUAF010000343.1:0-9474 GCF_042789895.1 Kitasatospora sp. NPDC056783 | reverse complement strand
GCCGCCCGGGTGCCGGTCAGACGCCGACGGCCAGCCGGGCGTGGCGGCGGGCGGCCGCCTCGGCCGGGTCCAGCACCGGTACGGCGGCCAGCAGGCCCTTGGTGTAGGGGTGCTGGGGGGAGTCGTACACGGTGGCGGCGTCGCCGTGTTCCACGATCCGCCCGGCGCGCATCACCGCGACCCGGTCGCTGACCTGCCGGACGACGGCGAGGTCGTGGGCGATGAAGACCAGCGCGAGACCGAGGTCCCGCTGCAGCTCGCCGAGCAGCTCGACCACCTGGGCCTGGGTGGTGACGTCCAGTGCGGAGACCGGTTCGTCGCAGACGACCAGCCGCGGCTCGGGGGCCAGCGCCCGCGCGATGCCGACCCGCTGCCGCTGCCCGCCGGAGAACTCGTGCGGGTAGCGGTGGTACCAGTCGGGGTCGAGCCCCACCCGTTCGAGCAGTTCGCCGACCCGGGTGCGGATGCGGCGCTCGTCGTTCTCGCCGGCGATGCGCAGCGGGTCGGCGACGGACTCGCCGATGGTGCGACGCGGGTTGAGGGAGGACACCGGGTCCTGGAAGACCATCTGGAGCTCCCGGCGCAGCGGGCGCAGCTCCTTGTCCCCGAGCGCCCCGATGTCCCGGCCCCGGTAGTGGAGCCGGCCGCCGGTCGGCTCCAGGAGCCGGACGAGCATCCGCCCGAGGGTGGTCTTCCCGGAGCCGGACTCGCCGACGACGCCCAGTGTCTCGCCCGCCCGTACGGTGAGCGAGACGCCGTCGACGGCGGTCACCGGGGCGCCGCGCCCGGTGAGGCGGCCGCGGCCGGCGAACTCCCGGCGCAGGTCGACGGCTTCGAGCAGCACCTCGCCCGCGTCCGGCCCGCCCGGCCCGCCCGGGGCGTCGGGCACGGCCGGGGCCTGCGGCGCGTCCACCCTGGGCACCGCCGCCAGCAGTGCGCGGGTGTACGGCTCGCGCGGAGCGCCCAGCACCTCGGCGACCGGGCCGTGCTCCACCGCCCGGCCGTCCTTCATCACCAGCATCCGGTCGACGCTCCCGGCGACCACGCCCAGGTCGTGGGTGACGAGCACCAGCCCGGCCCCGGTCTCGGCGCGCAGCTCGTGCAGCAGGTCGAGGATCTGGGCCTGGACGGTGACGTCCAGCGCGGTCGTCGGCTCGTCGGCGACCAGCAGCCGCGGCTCGCAGGCGAGGGCCATCGCGATGAGCACGCGCTGGCGCATGCCGCCGCTGAACTCGTGCGGGCGCGAGCGCGAGCGGCGCGCCGCGTCGGGGATGCCGACGCGGTCGAGCACCTCGACGGCCCGGGCCCTGGCGGCCCGGCGGGAGAGGTCGCGGTGGACCCGCACCACCTCGGCGATCTGGTCTCCCACCGCGTAGTAGGGGTCGAGCGCGGAGAGCGGGTCCTGGAACACCATGGCGGCCAGTCCGCCGCGCAGGCGCCGCAGTTCCGCGCCCTCCGCCGTGACGGCGTCGACCCCGGCGACCCGGACCGAGCCGCCGATCCGGGCGCCGGTCCCGCGGTGCAGGCCGAGCAGGGCGTAGGCGACGGTGCTCTTCCCGGAGCCGGACTCGCCGACGATGCCGAGCGCCTGCCCGGCGTCCAGGGTGAAGCCGACGCCGTCGACGGCGCGCACGTGGCCGTCGCCGACCGGGAAGTCGACGACCAGGTCCCGGACGTCGACGAGAGGTTCGGTGCTCACGTCAGGACCACCCTTCGGTCGGTCACCGCGTAGAGCACGTCCGCGACGACATTGGCGAGGACCACGCAGAACCCGGTGACGAGGGTGAGTCCGACGACGGTCGGCAGGTCGATCAGGCCCACGGAGGTGACCAGCAGCTTGCCGAGCCCCGGGAGGCCGAAGAGCGACTCGGTCAGCACCGCGCCCCCGAACATCGTCCCGAGGTCCATGGCGGTGAGCGCGATCACCGGGGTGAGCGCGCCGCGCAGCGCGTGCCTGGTCACCAGCTGCCGTTCGCTGACGCCGTACGCCCGGAAGGTCCGGATGTGGTCGTCGGCGAGGGTCTCCAGCATGGACGAGCGGGTCAGCCGGGCGTACTTGGCGGACTCGATCAGGGCGAGGGAGATCCAGGGCAGCAGCAGGCCCCAGAACCACTGTTCCGGGTCCTCGGTGAGCGGTGCGTAGCTCGGGAACGGCAGCCACTGGAGCTGTGCGCACAGGACGATGAGCAGCACCAGGCCGAGGACGAAGACCGGTACGGACTTGCCGGCCAGCGTCAGCAGGGTGAGCAGGCGCTCGCCGAGCCGGCCGCGGCGCAGCGTGGACAGCAGCCCGGTGCCGACGCCGAGGACCAGCCAGAGCACCATCGCCCCGAGCGACAGCGAGGCCGTCACCGGGAGCCGGGCGGTGATCATGTCGGTGACCTGCTCGCCGCTGCGGTAGGAGACGCCGAGGCAGGGGGCGGGGCAGTGCAGCACGCCGGTGCCGGCGCTGAAGTCGCGGCCGGCGACGATGCCCTGGAGGAAGTGGGCGTACTGGAGGTACACGGGCGCGTCCAGGCCGAGGCGTTCGCGCACCTGGGCGACCTGGGCGGGGCTGCACTTCTCACCGCAGGCCAGCTGCGCCGGGTCGCCGGGGGCGATGTAGAACACCGCGTAGACGATCACGGAGAGGGCGAGCAGCACGCCGAGCATGCCGAGGGCCTTGCGGAGCAGGAAGCGGGTCATGCGGTCGCCCCCTCGGTGGCGTTCGACGGGCCGGGGTGGCCCGCGTTCGACGAGTCGGCACCGGACGGCGACGAGTCGGCACCGGACGGCGACGTGTCCGTGCCGGACGGCCCCGCGCCCGCCGGGCCCGCGGCGCCGCTCGGCGCCCCGACCCGCAGCCGGGAGGCCGCCCGGGGGTCGAGCTCGGCGCGCACGGCGTCGCCGAGCACCGTGAAGGCGAGCACGGTGACGAACAGCAGCGCCGACGGCAGCAGCACGTACGTCGGGTCCGCGCGGAACCAGGTGGTCGCGCCGGAGAGCATCTGGCCCCAGGACGAGGTCGGCGGCTTGACGCCCACCCCGAGGAAGGAGAGCCCGGCCTCGGCGACCACGTTGCCCGGCAACAGCACCGCCGCGTAGGTGATGACCGGCGCGGCCAGCGACGGCAGCAGTTCCCGGCGGGCGATCCGCCACCGGGAGGCGCCGGCCAGCCGGGCCGCGGCCACGTAGTCGAGCTGCCGCAGGGAGAGCGTCTGCGCCCGGACGATCCGCGAGGTGCCGGCCCAGCCCAGCAGTCCGATGACCAGGGTCAGCAGGAGCGGGCGGGGGAAGTCGGAGGGCACGACGGCCATCAGCGAGATGGCGAAGACCAGCGTGGGCAGGGCGAGCATCACCTCGGTGGTGTTGCCGATCAGCTGGTCGAGCACCCGGCTGCCGAGGCCCGCGGCGAGGCCGAGCAGGACACCGAGGGCGACCTGGACGACGGTGGCGCCGAGGGCGACGAGCAGCGAGATCCGGGCGCCGTGGACGAGCCGGGCGAAGACGTCGCGCCCGGTGCCGGGTTCGACGCCGAGCCAGTGCTCGGCGCTGACTCCGCCGAAGGAGCCGGTGGGCACGCCGCCGGCCGCCGAGTCGAGCAGGTCGTTGTGGAAGCTGGTGGGGTCCTGTCCTTCGAGCGCGCTGAGCAGCGGTGCCGCCGCAGCGATCAGGACGAGCAGGACGATGACGAGGCCGGCGGCGAGGGCGCTGCGCCGCGCGAGCAGCCGCCGCCACACCTGCCGTCCCCCGGGGGCCGGGGAGGCCGCGGGGGCCTCCCCGGCGCTGGGTTCCTGTGGAGCCATGATGGTCCGTTCGATCCGTCTGTTCGATCCGTCCGTGCCGTCCGCTACTTGACCGCGACCTGGGAGATGTCCAGCACGCCGGTCCAGTCGCTGATCACGATGTTGCGGACGTCCTTGCCGGACAGCCGCTTGTACACGGGGTGGAACAGCGGGACGGTCAGGGCCTGCTCGCCGATGCGCTTGTCCAGGGCGCCCCAGCGCTTGGCGGCCTCGGCGTGGTCGGTGATCTTGTTGATCTGGTCGATCTCGTCGTTCACCGAAGGGTCGTTCAGCTGCGCGGAGTTGAAGTTGGAGCCGTCGGTGACGATCTGCCGGCCGTCGAAGATCGGCGCCAGGAACGGGCCGCCGGACGGCCAGTCGGCGCCCCAGCCGGTGAGGAAGAGGCCGGGCTCGGTGCTGACGCCGTGGACGGTCTTGGAGTACCTGCTGGAGTCCAGGGGCTCCAGCTGGACGGTGATCCCGGCCGCCTTCAGCCCGTCCTGGACGGCGGTGGCCACGTCCGGGCCGTAGGCCTTGCCGGTGTCGGTGGAGTGGGTGAGGGTGATGGTCAGGCCGTCCGGGTAGCCGGCCTCCTTCAGCAGTTCCCTGGCCTTCTCCGGGTTGCCGGTGGCGCCGGCCGGGAACGGGTCGGACGGCGTGTACCCGAAGGTCTCCTGGTTGGGCAGGAAGGTGGTGGCGGGCTCGGCGAGCGAGGAGCCGCCGGTGGCGTTGACCACCGAGGTGCGGTTGATCGCGTAGGCGACGGCCTGCCGGACCTTCGGGTCGTCGAAGGGCTTGACCTTGGGGTTGAACGCCAGGTAGTTGACGAACCCGAAGTGGCCGGTGCCGACGCGGGCGGCGAGCGCCTTGTCGTCCTTCACCTGGGCGAGTTCGGAGGGGCCGAGGTTGGTGTCGGTGGTGACGGCGGCCGCGTCGGCGCCGGTGCCCGCGGTGAGCCGCTGGTTGATCACCGCCGGGTCGAGCCCGGACTGCACGTCGACGGTGTCGGGGTACGCCTTGCGCTGGTCGTCCGTCTGCGCCGACCAGTTGGGGTTGCGCTCGAGAACGATGTGGGCACCGTCGTTCTCGTTCTTGACGACCCGGTAGGGGCCGGAGGAGACCGGGTGGTCCTGGTACTTCGCCCCGGTGTCCTTGGCCTTCGGGACGGGTGCGAACTGGGTCTGGGTCGCGAGGTACGGGAAGTCGCCCTCGGGCTTGTTGAGGCGGAAGACGATGGTCTTCTCGTCCGGCGTCTCGATGGCGTCCAGGGTGCGGCCGTCCTTGTACGGGCCCTGGTAGTCGGCGGCGCCGACCAACCAGTCCCTCAGGAACGGTGCGCCTCCGGAGAGTTCGGGGGCGAATGACCTCTCGATGCCGTACTTGATGTCGGCGGTGGTGATCGGCGATCCGTCCTCGAACTTCAGGTTGTCCTTGAGCCGGAACGTCCAGACCGTCGCCCCCTCGGACGGGGTGCCGGTGTCGGTGGCGAGGTCCGGGACCACCTTGGTGCCGGCCGCGCCGTCGGCCCGGTTGCGGGTGGTGAGGGTGCGGAAGACGAGCGAGGGGACGTTGCCGCCGCCGGAGGTGTAGAGCCGTGCGGGGTCGAACTGCTCCTGGGGGAGCCGGTTGAGGACGGTGAGGGTGCCTCCCTGCTGCGGCGCCGCCTTGCTGTCGGCACTCCCACCGCCGTCGGCCTTCGGTCCGCACGCCGCCAGTCCGACGACGAGCGCGACGGTGACGGTCGCCGCGGCGAGGTGGCGGGGGGCGAGGGTGGTTCGAGACATCGGAGAGGGAGCCTTTCGCTACCGATGGTGTACGGAGGAAGGCGGGCGACAGTGAGGCTTCGGAAGAAAGGGTGAGCAGCACCGCGCCCGCGGGGAAGGGCGACGCCCCGAAGCGGCGATCACCGCAACGCGTCGGGACAGGCGGGTTCAGCGACAGAAGTTGTCGGACACGCAGTGCGCGGCCACGCCGATCAGCGCCAGCTCGATGGCGGCGCACTCGATCGGGTGACGGTGAGACATGCCGAGAAGACTCTCCGAAGATCAGAGGAATGTCAAAATTCCCGCACTCCTGGGACTGCTGGGGAGGGATTTCCGCGCCCGGCACCGGAAGATCTTGCGGAGGGGGGAGAAGTCCTCCCCTCCGGGCCGCGGTGGACGTCGACGGGCGTCCGCCGCGCGGGAGACCATCGGCCCGCTCCAAGACCGCCCGCCCGGAGGGGGGACAACGGACCGCACCCCCGGCTCCCGTCCGATTCCCGCCCGTATTACCCGTCTTCTGACGGTCGATTACCTCGACATTACGTCTGCGGCGAAGCATTTCGGCCAACTTGCCGCGATGCGGGTGACGCGTCACCGACAAAGCTGGCACTGTACCGTCCCATCGCCGCAGCGGCCCTTGCAGCCGCACGCGCACCACCCGCTGCGGCGATCTCACGGAGGCTGTCCCCCCACTCGAACCACCAGCTCTACCGGGCGGCACCACCCTCGGCCGCCCGGCTGACTCCGGCCGCACCCTCGCGGCCGTCGCAGAAGGAGTTCAGTGTGACTCGATCCTTCCGAAAGTCCACCGCCGCGGGCGCGTTGATAGCCGGCGCGGCGATGGTCGCGGCCACTCTGACGTCCGGCGTCGCCGCCGCCGACGAGGCCCCCGTCCAGTCCCCCGCCGAGGTCCGGGCCATCGCCGGCGCGCTGCCGGCGCAGCTGTCGCCGGAGCAGCGCGGCGCGCTGCTGGCCTCGGCGGACGCCTCACTGGCGGAGACCGCCAGGTCGCTGAACCTGGGGTCCAAGGAGGCGCTGATCGTCAAGGGCGTCACCAAGGACGCCGACGGCACCCTGCACACCCGCTACGAGCGGACCTTCGACGGACTCCCGGTGCTCGGCGGCGACCTCGTCGTCCACACCGCCGCGGACGGCTCCGCGAAGGGCGTCACCAAGGCGACCGAGGCGGACATCGCCGTCGACACCACCGCCAAGGAGAGCGCCGAGTCGGCGAAGGGCCTCGCGCTCGACAGCGCCGGGAACGCGAAGGTCGCGGAGCCGGCCGCCGACAACGCCCGCAAGGTGGTCTGGGCCGCGTCCGGCACCCCGCGGCTGGCCTGGGAGACGGTGGTCACCGGCACCCAGGAGGACGGCACTCCGTCCGAGCTGCACGTCATCACCGACGCGAACACCGGCAAGAAGATCCTCGAGTACGAGGGCGTCGAGACCGGCATCGGCACCAGCAAGTACTCGGGCCAGGTCACCATCGGCACCACGGCGTCCGCCGACGGCTTCGCGATGACCGACACCACCCGCGGCGGCCACAGCACCTACGACCTGAACGGCACCACCTCCACCAGGAAGCTGTTCACCAACCCGACCGACACCTGGGGCGACGGCACCGTCGCCAACCGGCAGACCGCCGCCGTGGACGCCGCCTACGGCGCCCAACTCACCTGGGACTACTACAAGAACGTCCACGGCCGCGACGGCATCAAGGACGACGGTGTCGGCGCCTACAGCCGGGTCCACTACGGCAAGAACTACGTCAACGCGTTCTGGTCCGACAGCTGCTTCTGCATGACCTACGGCGACGGCGCGGGCAACGTCAAGCCGCTGACCTCCATCGACGTCGGCGCCCACGAGATGACCCACGGCGTCACCGGCGCCACCGCGAAGCTGATCTACAGCGGCGAGTCCGGCGGCCTGAACGAGGCCACCTCCGACATCATGGCCGCCGCCATCGAGTTCTGGGCCGACAACCCCGAGGACCGGGGTGACTACCTGGTCGGCGAGAAGATCGACATCAGGGGCGACGGCACCCCGCTGCGCTACATGGACAAGCCCTCCAAGGACGGCCGCTCCAGGGACTACTGGTCGCCCGACGTCGGCTCCGTCGACGTACACTACTCCTCCGGCCCGGCCAACCACTGGTTCTACCTGGCCTCCGAGGGCAGCGGCGCCAAGACCGTCAACGGCGTGGCCTACGACTCCCCGACCTCCGACGGCCTGCCGGTGACCGGCATCGGCCGGGACGCCGCCGCCAAGATCTGGTACCGGGCGCTCACCACCTACATGACCTCGTCGACCGACTACGCGGGCGCCCGCACCGCCACCCTGCGGGCCGCCGCCGACCTGTACGGACAGACCAGCACGACCTACCTGAACACCGCCAACGCCTGGGCGGCCATCAACGTCGGCCCGCGCGTCGTCGACGGCATCCTGCTGAACACCGTCGCCGGCCAGATCACCGAGGTCGGCGCCCCCGCCGAGCTCCAGGTCACGGCCACCAACTTCAACCCCGGCGCCGTCACCTTCCACGCGACCGGACTCCCCGACGGCGTGAAGCTCCACCCGGTCACCGGCCGCGTCACCGGCACCCCGACCGTCGCCGGCACCTACACGGTCACCGTCACCGCCAAGGCCTCCCACCACAGCAGCACCTCGACGACGTTCACCTGGAAGGTCTCCCCGGGGATCTTCGCGAACGCCACCCCGCTGCCGATCCCGGACGGAGGCCCGGCGGTCTTCTCGGACATCGTCGTCGACCGGCTCCCCGGCCGGGCGCCGAGCGACCTCAAGGTCGGCGTGGACATCAAGCACACCTGGCGCGGCGACCTGGCCATCGACCTGATCGGCCCGGACGGCGCGGTGTTCCCGCTGAAGAAGAGCAACATCGGCGACTCGGCGACCGACGTCGTCGAGACCTACACGGTGGACGCCTCCGCCCAGCTCGCCAACGGCACCTGGCGGCTCCGGGTGCAGGACATGTACCGCGGCGACTCGGGCCGCGTCGACGGCTGGAAGCTCGTCTTCTGACCGCGCCCGCACTGAACTCCGAACACTGAGCACTGAGCACTGAGCACTGAGCACCGAGGTGATCCGGTCGGCGGGAGCAGCCACTCCCCCGGCCGGATCACCTCTTCGTGGAATTCCGTCCGCCTACCCGATGGGGCCGAGCAGCCAGTTCCCCGGCGCGTTCTCGTCGCCGCTCAGATAGAACTCGGTGATGGCCATCCGGAATTCCTCGTGGCTGAGGACTCCGTTGCCGTCGCGGTCGAGTCGCCGGAACGCGTCCTCCGAGTGCACGGGCGGGATTCCCAGCGCGCTGTACATGCGCACGTACTCGTCCTTGCTCAGCACTCCGTCACCGTTGGTGTCCAGCGCGCGCATCAGAGCGTCCGCGATCGTCAGCACCGCCTTCTCGAAGTGCTCCGGAGCCGTGACGTTGGCCTCCATGACGTCGTGGAACTCCTGGCGGTCGATCCTCCCGTCCCCGTTCGCGTCACCGTGCGCGAGCAGCACCCGCCACCACTCCTCGAACGCGTTCCGCATCGCCGAGGCGTTCTCCCGGTCGTCCTCCGCGGCCAGTGCGCCGAAGAGGTCTCCCATCGCCTGGAAATCGTCATGCGTGAGCACGCCGTCGCCACCCTGGTCGAACCAGTCGAAGAGCATGGTGAACTTCTGGTGTTTCACCTCGGCCGGCATTCCCTCTCCCTTCCTCTCAGCCGCCCGACGGGGCACGCTTCCCCGTCGCGGCTTTCGGACGAACGTTAGGTCGAAGCGGAATGGCGAGGCAATTACCGATACGAAGAACCACACCTTCGATGGAACAATGCGCCGTGAATGCATGATCTTCATGAGACGGGGCCTGCCGCCGGCAGGCCCGCCCAGGCGGCGCCCGCGCGGCGCACACGTGGCGCACACGTGGCCGCGCCGCGATCCGT
>NZ_JBHUAF010000342.1:0-9501 GCF_042789895.1 Kitasatospora sp. NPDC056783 | reverse complement strand
CGTGCGCGGGGGCCGGGCGGTCCGGTGTCCAGGGATCAGACGTTGAAGCGGAATGCTCACCATGCGGCTGTGACCTGCAAAGATGCTGATCCCGGCGACCCAAGTCAGCACAGAATCAGCACGGTGACTCGAACTCGACGCCGGCCATCAGTAGTGGTAGCGGGCAGCCAGAACGATGATCTCCCGGTCCGTCACCAAGTAGACGAGGCGATGCTCGTCGTCGATCCGCCTCGACCAGGCCCCGGGCAAGTGGTACTTCAGTGGCTCGGGCTTGCCGATACCAGTGAACGGGTCGCGCAACACGTCCTCGATGAGCTTGTTGATCCGGGCAAGCATCTTGCGGTCGTTCTTGAGCCAGGAGGTGTAGTCCTCCCAGCCGGTCTCCTCGAAGACGAGCCTCACGCGGCACCCTTCTCGCCATCCGCCGCGTCAGGATCGATGAGCTCCCGCTCGGAAAGCCCTATGCCGCCAAGGGCGTTCTCGTACGCCTTAAGCAAGCGGCGGGCGTTCACCGGCGAGCGCAACAGGTACGAGCCTTCACGCAGAGCGGCATAGTCCTCGGCCGAGACGAGTACGGCATTTCCATGCTTGGAGACGATCTCGATGGCCTCGTGATCGTCATTGACCTTCTTGATCAACGGGAAGAGAGCCTTGCGCGCCTCGCTGGCAGTGATCGACATCGACTGAACTCCCTCCATAACCGGTACCACATAACGTACCACTCATGCGAGCACGGCGGGCCAAAGAAGTCAGCACCAAGTCGGCACGGAAAAGAAGGCGGGGCCCGCCTCAAGAGAGGCGGACCCCGTGCGACCTGCGCATTTGACAGATCAATCTACCTCAAAGTAATCACACGTTGAAGCGGAACTCCACGACGTCGCCGTCCTGCATGACGTAGTCCTTGCCCTCGATGCGGGCCTTGCCCTTGGCGCGGGCGTCGGCGATGGAGCCGGTCTCGACCAGGTCGGCGAAGGAGATCACCTCGGCCTTGATGAAGCCCTTCTGGAAGTCGGTGTGGATGACTCCGGCGGCCTCGGGGGCGGTGGCGCCCTTCTTGATGGTCCAGGCGCGGGCTTCCTTGGGGCCGGCCGTCAGGTAGGTCTGGAGGCCGAGGGTGTTGAAGCCGACCCGGGCGAGGGTGGCGAGGCCGGGCTCCTCCTGGCCCATCGACTGGAGGAGTTCCAGGGCCTCGGCGTCGTCCAGCTCGATCAGCTCGGACTCGATCTTGGCGTTCAGGAAGATCGCCTCGGCGGGGGCGACCAGCTCGCGCTGGGCGTTCTTGAAGTCCTCGTCGGCCAGCTCGGCCTCGTCCACGTTGAAGACGTAGAGGAAGGGCTTGGCGGTCAGCAGGTGCAGGTCGCGGATCGGGGCGGTGTCGAAGCCGGCCTCGAAGAGGGTCTTGCCGGTCTCCAGGATCGCCTGCGCGGCCTCGGCGGCGGCCAGCACGGGGGCGGTGTCCTTCTTGAGGCGCGCCTCCTTCTGGAGCCGCGGCAGGACCTTCTCGACGGTCTGGAGGTCGGCCAGGATCAGCTCGGTGTGGATGGTGTCGATGTCGTCCTTGGGCGACACCTTGCCGTCCACGTGCACCACGTCCGGGTCGGTGAAGGCGCGCACGACCTGGCAGATCGCGTCCGACTCGCGGATGTTGGCGAGGAACTTGTTGCCCAGGCCCTCGCCCTCGCTGGCGCCGCGCACGATGCCGGCGATGTCGACGAAGTCGACGGTCGCCGGGAGGATGCGCTGGGAGCCGAAGATCTCGGCGAGCTTGCCCAGGCGCTCGTCCGGGACGCCGACGACGCCCACGTTCGGCTCGATGGTGGCGAACGGGTAGTTGGCCGCCAGCACGTCGTTCTTGGTCAGGGCGTTGAACAGGGTCGACTTGCCGACGTTCGGCAGGCCGACGATTCCGATCGTGAGCGACATGAAGCGCAGTCCCGTGGGCTTGGAGGAGTTGGGTCGGCACCGTACGGGCCGACCCCCAAGTCTACGGGCAGGCCCCGTCCCGGCTCACGCCCCGGCCGCCGCCGTCCGGGGCTCCAGGAACTCCAGCCGGTTGCCCAGCTTGTCGTCGGCGTAGAAGCGCCGGTGACCGGGCAGGCCGTCGTCCCAGGTCACCGGGTGGCCGTGGGCGGTGAGGCGGTCGGCCAGCGCGTCCAGCGAGCGGACCAGGATGCCCGGGTGCCCCTTGCGGGACGGCCGGAAGTCCGGGGCCACGCCCAGGTGCACCTCGACCCCGCCACCGCGGAACCAGCAGCCGCCGCGCGCGGCCAGCACCGGCGGCTTCGCCAGCTCGGTCATGCCGAGCACGCCGGACCAGAACGCGCGGCACTCGTCCTCGGCGCCGGCCGGGATGTCCAGCTGGACGTGATCGAGCCGTTCGAACGTGAAATCGGTCATGTCTCTCCCCCGTGGAAGGACCCGTGAACGGATCCGGTGATCGTCGCGCGTCCGCGCGACCGTGCAGGTCAACACACCTGAATGCCCATCACATCACTATCCCGCCCGGAGACACGGGGCAAGGCCGGAACGACGCATTACACAGTGTGGCGATGATCGGACCGTACGTTGGGCGGGTGGAGCAGAGCATCCGTACCCAGCCGCCAGGGCCCAGACGCCGTCCGCCGACCGGCTCGTCCGCAGCCGCCGTCCCGGGGCCGGGCCGGGCTCCCGGGGCCGCCGGAGGCCCCGCCGCGTCCTCCTCCCGGCTGCGCCCGACGGCCGACCGGTCCGCCGCCCGACCGGCCGGTCCACGGCTGCGCCTGCCGCTGCGCGGAAGCGGGCGCGGCGAGGAGCCGTCGTACGGCGGGCGGCGCTCCGGCCGGCCGACCCGGCTGACGGCCGTCGGCACCGGCGTGCTCGCCGTGCTGGCGACGCTCGCGGTGGCGGGCCTGGACCGGCTGCTGTTCGACGGCCTGGGCTGGCTGTTCGGCTTCGGCTACCTGGTGGTCTGCTTCCAGCTGGCCGTCCGGGTGCGCTACGCCGACCTGCTGGCCGCACCGATCAGCGGGCCGATCGCCTTCGCCCTCGCGCTGCTGCTGCTCGAACCGGTGAACTCCTCGGGCGTCACCGCCCAGGTGGTCTCGCTCGCGACCGGGCTGGCGCTGCGGGCCGACTGGCTGTTCACCGGCACCGGGCTGGCGGCTCTGATCGTGCTCGCCCGGTTCGTCGCCCAGCGCCGGTTCCACCGCTCCCGCTGAGGCCGCCCGGCCGAGAACCCGTCCCGCTGAGGAGCTACGAGCCGCCCCCCTCGGCCCGCTCCCTCAGTCCGCCGCCCGGGCCGCCGCCATGGCGGCACCGACGATGCCCGCGTCGTTGCGCAGCTCCGCCGGCACCACCCGCGCCTCGCGGGCCTTCAGCAGCGGCAGGAACTTCTCGTGCTTGCGGCTCACCCCGCCGCCGATCACGACCAGCCGCGGCGAGAACAGCTTCTCCACCAGGTCCAGGTACTCGTCGACCCGCCCGGCCCACTGCTCCCAGCTCAGCTCGTGCCGCTCCTTGGCGGCCGAGGAGGCCCGGCGCTCGGCGTCCTTGCCGCGCAGCTCCAGGTGCCCCAGTTCGGTGTTGGGCACCAGCGTGCCGTCCACGAAGAGCGCGCTGCCGATGCCGGTGCCGAAGGTGAGCACCAGGACCACGCCCGGTTCGTCCCGGCCGGCGCCGTGTGCCAGCTCGGCCACTCCGGCCGCGTCCGCGTCGTTCAGGACGGTCGCGGGCATCCCCAGCGCCTGGCTGAAGAGGCCCTCCGCGTCCAGCCCGATCCAGCCCTTGTCCACGTTGGCCGCCGTTCTCGTACGGCCGTCGACCACCACGCCGGGGAAGGTCAGCCCGACCGGGCCGTGGTGGTCGAACTGGCGGACCACCTCGCAGACGGCGGCGACCACGGCCTCGGGGGCGGACGGCTGCGGGGTGAGCACCTTGTAGCGCTCCTCGGTGAGCGCGCCCCGGGCGAGGTCGACGGGCGCGCCCTTGATCCCCGAGCCGCCGATGTCCACACCGAATGCCGCCGTCATCATGTCCGCCCTCCGCCGTCGGCCGGGGACCGGCCGGTCCCCGGCCGGTGAATCGTCCACAGCCTGTGCACAAACCTACGAGAGCCCGGGCGGAGCCGCACAGCAGCGGCACCGCGGACGCGCGAGGGGCGCTCGCACAGCACGGAACCCGGCACCCCGCACGGGGCGCCGGGTTCCTCACGACCGGCTCAGAGCTTGCCCGCCGCCTCGGCGCGCAGGTCGCGGCGCAGCTCCTTGGGCAGCGAGAAGGTCAGGTGCTCCTCGGCGGTCTTGACCGTCTCGACCGTGTCGTAGCCGCGCGCGGCCAGCAGTTCCAGCACGCCCTCGACGAGGATCTCCGGCACCGAGGCGCCGCTGGTCAGGCCGACCGTGTCGACGCCCTCCAGCCACTCCTCCTGGATCTCCTCGGCGAAGTCCACCAGGTGGGCGGCCTTGGCGCCGTACTCCAGGCCGACCTCGACCAGGCGGACCGAGTTGGAGGAGTTCTTGGAGCCGACGACGATCAGCAGGTCGGTCTCCGGGGCCATCTTCTTGACCGCGACCTGGCGGTTCTGGGTGGCGTAGCAGATGTCGTCGCTGGGCGGGCTGACCAGCTCCGGGAAGCGCTTCTTCAGCTCGTCGACGGTGGCCATGGTCTCGTCCACGGACAGGGTGGTCTGGGACAGCCAGACCACCTTGGACTCGTCCCGGACCCGGACGGCCGCGACGTCCTCGGCACCGTCCACCAGGTGGATCCGGTCCGGGGCCTCGCCCATGGTGCCGACGACCTCCTCGTGGCCCTCGTGGCCCACCAGCAGGATGTCGAAGCCCTCGTCGGCGAAGCGCACGGCCTCCTTGTGCACCTTGGTGACCAGCGGGCAGGTGGCGTCGACGGTGGCGAGCTTGCCGGCCCGCGCCTCGTCGTGGACGGACGGGGCGACACCGTGCGCGGAGAAGACGACGATCGAGCCCTCGGGCACCTCCTCCGTCTCGTCGACGAAGATCGCGCCCTTCTTCTCCAGGGTCTGCACCACGTACTTGTTGTGGACGATCTGCTTGCGGACGTAGATGGGGGCCCCGTACTGCTCCAGGGCCTTCTCCACGGCGATCACGGCGCGGTCGACTCCCGCGCAGTAGCCCCGGGGGGCGGCGAGCAGGACACGGCGCTGCGCGGTCTTGGACATGGGCCCATCGTACGGGCGGTGGCAAGCGGTGTCTGCCCGTCCGCTCTCCGGTGGGAAGCCGCGCCGACACCGCACGATTTCCGAGCAGACTCGGTCATCGGTGCTCAAAATATGGTCTCTATGAGCCCTGTGAGCGAGCAGGAGACGTCCGGCGGTCTGCGCCGCAGCCTGGGCGTCCGCGATCTGATGGTCTACGGACTGCTGTTCATCGCGCCGATGGCCCCGGTCGGCGTCTTCGGCGTGCTGGACGCCAAGAGCCACGGCGCCGTCGCCACGGTGTACCTGGCCGCGACGGTGGCCATGGGCCTCACCGCCCTCTCCTACGCCCAGATGGTGCGCGCGGTGCCGCAGACCGGCTCGGTGTTCGCCTACGCGCGGGCCGGGCTGGGCGAGGGGCCGGGCTTCATCGCCGGGTGGATGGCGATGCTCGACTACCTCCTGATCCCCGCGGTGGCCTACCTGTTCTCCGGGATCGCGCTGAACTCGCTGGTGCCGGACGTCTCCCGCTGGGTGTGGACGGCGCTCGCGGTGGTGGTGACCACCGCGCTCAACCTGACCGGGGTGCGGACGGCGGCGGTGGCCGGCTTCGCGGTGCTCGCGATGGAGATCGCGGTGCTGGCGGTGTTCGTGGTGGCGGCCTCGGTGGTGCTGGCCCAGGACGGCGCCCGGCGCGGCTGGGACACCCCGTTCACCGCCGTGGGGGACTTCTCACCGGCCGCCGTGATCTCGGCGGTGTCCGTCGCGGTGCTCTCGTACCTGGGCTTCGACGCGATCGCCACCTTCGTGGAGGAGGCGGTCGGGGCCTCGGCCGCGGTCGCCCGGGCGGTGCTCTGGTGCCTGGCGCTGGCCGGCCTGCTGTTCGTCGCCCAGACCTACCTGGCGGCGCTGCTGGAGCCGATGGGCCCGGAGCGGCTGGCCGCCGACCCGGCGGCGCAGGGCTCGGCCTTCTACGACACCGTGGAGAGCGGCGTCGGGCACTGGCTGCACGTGCTGGTGGCGGCCGGCAAGGCGATCGGCGCGGCCTTCGCGGCCCTGGCCGGGCAGGCGGCGGCCGGGCGGCTGGTCTTCGCGATGGGGCGGGCCGGACGGCTGCCGCGCTTCCTCGGCGCGGTCGACCCGGCCACCGCGGTGCCGCGCCGGGCGCTGCTGGTGGCCGCGGTGATCACCATGGCGGCGGCGGTCTGGGCGGCGAACCGGGACGACGGGCTGGACCAGCTGACCTCGGTGGTGAACGTGGGCGCGCTGACCGCCTTCGCGCTGCTGCACGCCTCGGTGGTCGGCTGGTACACCGTCCGGCACGGCTCGCGGGACCGGCTGCGGCACCTGGTCGTCCCCGTGCTCGGGATCGCGGTGATCGGGGCGGTGGTCTACGAGGCGTCGACGACGGCGCAGATCGTCGGGGCGGTCTGGCTGGCGGTCGGCCTGACGGTGCTCGCCGTCCAGGGCGGCGGCGCCGGAGGTGTCGGCGAACGCCGCTAGGGTCGTTCGCATGGCCAACACCAGCTCCCCCGAAGCGCCGCTCCCGGTCGGCAAGGTCTCCGCGCTGATCGGCGGCTGGGTCGACCGGCTCGGCGCGGTCTGGGTGGAGGGGCAGATCACCCAGCTCAGCCGCCGCCCCGGGGCGGGCGTGGTGTTCCTGACCCTGCGCGACCCGCAGGCCGACGTGTCGCTCACGGTGACCTGCTTCCGCTCGGTCTTCGACCAGGTCGCGGACGTGGTGCAGGAGGGCGCGCGGGTCGTCGTGCACGCCAAGCCGGAGTGGTACGCGGCGCGCGGGCAGCTGTCGATGCGCGCCTCTGAGATCCGGCCGGTGGGCCTGGGCGAGCTGCTGGCCCGGCTGGAGCAGCTGAAGCGGCGGCTCGCCGGGGAGGGCCTGTTCGCCGCCGAGCGCAAGAAGCCGCTGCCCTTCCTGCCGCAGTGCGTCGGGCTGGTCACCGGGCGCGGCTCGGCGGCCGAGCGGGACGTCCTGGAGAACGCCCGGCGGCGCTGGCCCGCCGTCCGCTTCGAGGTGCGCAACGTCCCGGTGCAGGGGGTCAGCGCGGTGGAGCGGGTGAGCGCGGCCGTGCGGGAGCTGGACGAGCACCCCGAGGTGGACGTGATCGTCGTGGCGCGCGGCGGCGGCAGCGTGGAGGACCTGCTGCCGTTCTCGGACGAATCCCTGGTGCGGCTGGTCGCGGCCGCCCGTACGCCGGTGGTGAGCGCGATCGGGCACGAGCCGGACCAGCCGCTGCTGGACTTCGTCGCGGACCTGCGCGCCTCCACCCCGACCGATGCCGCCAAACGGGTGGTTCCGGACGTCGGCGAGGAGCTGGCCAAGGTCCGCCAGCTGCGCGACCGCGCCCGCCGGCACGTGCTGTCCCGGGTCGAGCGCGAGCAGCACGGGCTGGCCGGGCTGCGCAGCCGCCCGGCGCTGGCCGCCCCGCACCGGATGCTGGACGGGCGCGGCCAGGAGGTGGACGGCCTGGTGGAGCGGGCCCGGCGCACCCTGCGGCACCGGCTGGACCACGCGCAGAGCGACCTCGGGCACACCCTGGCCCGGGTGGTGGCGCTCTCCCCGGCGGCCACCCTGGAGCGCGGCTACGCGGTGCTCCAGCGGGCGGACGGCACCGTGGTGACCGACCCGGAGCAGGTCGGGCCCGGGGAGGTCCTGCGCGCCCGGGTGGCGGGCGGCGGCTTCGACGTCGCGGTGGAGCCCCAGCGGGACGCCCGGTAGGGGCCCCGCCCCCAAGCTCAGTGGGAGCGCTGCCGGGAGAGCGCCACGGAGTGCTCGCCGAAGCCCAGGCTCCGGTAGAGCGCCTCGCCGCCGCTGCTGGCGTGCAGGTCGATCCGGCCGACCCGGCGGCCGTCGAACCAGTCGAGCAGCGTCTCGGTGCAGGCCCGGGCGTACCCGCGCAGCCGGTGGCCGGGGTCGGTGCAGATGTTGAAGACGAAGCCGAACAGGCCCTCCGGGTTGCCGGGCGCGGGCAGCCGGCGTTCCAGGGTGCCGACGGCACAGGCGGCCAGCCGGCCGGGGCGGTCGGGGTCGTCGACCACGAAGGAGGGCATCGTCAGCTCCTCGGCCGGGGCGTCCAGGCGTTCGCGCAGGATGCGCTCGGCGGTGGCCTGCCACGGCCCCGGACCGGCCACGGCGGCCATGCTGGGCATCGCCTCGAACATCAGGCCGCGCAGCCTGACGAGTTCGGCCGCGTCGGCCGGGACGGCGGGTCGTACGTCGATCATGGGGCGGAGGTTAGTGCCGCGCCCGGCCGGACGCACCCGGGTTTCCGCCCCGCCGGAGCCGTCCCTGTCGCTGCCGGCCCCTACGCTGGCACCCATGGCAGAGCAGCAGGAACAGCGGCAGGACGCGGCGGCACCGAACCCGGACGACGCGCTGGGCTACGAGCACGCCCGGGACGCGCTGCTGGACGTGGTCCGGCAGCTGGAGAACGGCGGGACGTCGCTGGAGGAGTCGCTGGCGCTGTGGGAGCGCGGCGAGCAGCTGGCGAAGGTGTGCCAGCGCTGGCTGGACGGCGCCCGGGCCCGGCTGGACGCCGCGCTGGCCGCCGAGGAGGGCCCGGGCGCGGGCGGGGAGTGAGCCGACCGGCGGTGTGAACCAGGTCACATCGGCTTGGGGAATCGTTGAATATTCACCTATGTTGGTGGAAGTGACCGGCCGCGGCCGATCACACCGACGAACCCCTTATCCGCATGAGGTGCAGAAGCATGACCACCGACGCCCTGGTACTCGACGCCGCCGCCCAGGACCTGCTGTTCCGCGAGGCCCGCACCGCGAACACCTTCACCGACGAGCCGGTCACCGAGGAGCAGGTCCAGGCCATCTACGACCTGGTCAAGTACGGCCCGACCGCCTTCAACCAGCAGCCGCTGCGCGTCGTCCTGGTCCGCTCGACCGAGGGCCGTGAGCGCCTCGTCCAGCACCTCGCGGACGGCAACAAGGCCAAGACCGCCAACGCCCCGCTGGTCGCCATCCTCGCCGCGGACAACGAGTTCCACGAGGAGCTGCCGACCCAGTTCCCGCACTTCCCGCAGGCCAAGGACGTCTTCTTCTCGGAGCGCGGCGTCCGTGAGCAGTCCGCCGCCCTGAACGGCGCCCTGCAGGCCGCCTACTTCATCATCGGCGTGCGCGCCGCCGGCCTGGCCGCCGGCCCGATGACCGGCTACGACGCCGCGGGCATCAACAAGGAGTTCTTCGCCGAGGGCGACCACTCGGTGCTGGCCGTCGTCAACATCGGCAAGCCGGGCGAGGACGCCTGGTTCCCGCGTTCGCCGCGCCTGGCCTACGACGAGGTCGTCACCACCGTCTGATCGGCCCCCGCGCGAAAGGGCCCCGC
>NZ_JBHUAF010000341.1:0-9527 GCF_042789895.1 Kitasatospora sp. NPDC056783 | reverse complement strand
CCGCCGTCTTCCTGCTCGCGATCGGCCTGCCCCGGGGCGTGCGGTGGGTCTCCGGCCTCGTCGACCGTTGGTACTACGGATCGCGCGCCCAGCCCTACCAGGTGCTGCGGAGCCTGGCCGGGCGGGTCAGCCAGACCGTCGACCCGCAGGAGGTGCCGGGCGTGCTGTGCCGCACCGTCGGCGACGAACTGCGCTTGCCCGGCGTGGAGCTGACCGTGTCCACCCGGGGCGGCGAGCGCTCGCTGGCCGCCGTCGGGGAACTCTCCGGCAGCGGTGAGGACTTCCCCCTGGTGCACCGCGGGGAACAGATCGGACGGCTCACCGTCGCCCCGCGCGAGGGCCAGCGGGCACTCGACGGCAGCGACCGAGACATCCTGCGCTCGCTCGCCGACCAGGCCGCGCCCGCCGTCGCCTCGCTCCAGCTGATGGAGGACCTGCGGGCCAGCCGCGAGCGGATCGTCGGGGCCCGCGAGGAGGAGCGCCGGCAACTGCGCCGCGACATCCACGACGGACTCGGCCCGATGCTGGCCGGGCTGCGGCTGCGCCTCCAGGGAGCGGCCGCGGTGGACGACCCGGCGCTCTACTCCGCGGTGCTGGACCGGGTCGCGGACGACCTGGCCACGGCGGTCCGGGAGGTCCGGCGGATCACCGACCGGCTCGGACCGACGGCCCTGGGCGACTACGGCCTGTCCCGTGCGCTGGCCCGGCTCGCCGAGACGTTCAGCGGCGCGGACCTCACCGTCACCACCCGGCTGGAGCCCGACCCGCTGCCGGAGCTGCCCGCCGCCGTCGAGGTCGCGGTCTACCGGATCACGGCGGAGGCGCTCAACAACGTGCTGCGCCACGCCCGTGCGAGGAGCGCGACGGTGTCCGTCCGGGCGTTCGCCGGGCGGCTGGAACTCTACGTCGAGGACGACGGGCGGGGTCCGGGCCACGGCCTTCCGGAGCACCAGGGGGTGGGGCTGCGGTCGATGTCCGAGCGGGCCGCGGAGATCGGCGGCAGCTGCACCGTGGACGCCCTGCGGCAGGGGACCCGGGTGCACGCCGTGCTCCCGCGCCGGCCCGCGTGCGGCTGACGGCCGCGGACGCCTCACCGGCAGGGGCGGGCCCGGCGGACGGAAGGCCCCCGGCGCGACGGGTGCCGGCCGGGGGCGGGGAGCTTCGAACGGGATGGGGGTGACTGGTCAGCAGTCCGGGGGCGAGCAGCCGTGGCTGTGGATGGAGCCGGGGCCGCCGCGGTGGGGTCGTTTCGCTCCGGGCGCGCCCTCCGCGCCCGGGACCGGGCACCTGCACGCCCGGATGGCGGCGGCGACGCTCACCGCGGCGAAGACGGCGGCGACACCGGCGGCCACCAGCGCGGTGCCGGTGGTTCTGTCGGTCATGTGGTCCTCCACGGGAATCTCCGCAGGCAGGTCCGGTTCGACCTGCCCTCCCATCCGACCGCCGACCCCGCCCCAGCCGCATGGGGCCACGGTCCCCTTCCGGTCCCGTCGCGCGGGTGGGCCCACGCCGTACGGGAACCGCCGGGGTGAACACCGGAACGCGTCACGGCGGACCGGGACCGACGTCGGGAACGGGTTCGTTCACTAACATCGACAGTAGCCCCCGGCGACGCCCGTGATGGAGGACATGGATCCGCCAGCGCGCGGCCGGTGCCGGGTGTCCGGAGGACGGGGGCGAACGCGTGGAACGACGGCCATCGGCGAAGGGCGACTGAAGAAGGTGCGCAACCATGACCGCTGACACGGATACCGGGCACGGGCCGGTGACGGGCGTTCCGCTGCGGCGGCGCGGCGAGGCGCTGGAGAGCGCCATCTACGAGGCGGTCCTCCAGCAGCTCACCACCGACGGCTACGCCCGGATGACCATGGAGGGGGTGGCCGCCGGAGCGCAGACCGGCAAGGCGGCGCTCTACCGCCGCTGGTCGTCCAAGGAGGACCTGGTCAAGGACGCGCTGCGGGCCAGTCTGCCGCCGTCCGGCCCGGCCCCCGACACCGGCAGCCTGCGCGGGGACCTGCTGGAGGTGGTCACCAGACTGCGCGCCGCCATGGTCAGCGAGATGGGCGCGGCCGTGCGGGCCGTCATGAGCGAACTCGACCACCAGCGGGCGCACGCGTTCCTGGAGATCGTGGTGGAGCGGGTGGTCGAGCCGACGACGGCGCTGATCGCCGAGGTGCTGGACCGCGGGACCACGCGCGGCGAGGTCCGCCCCGGGGCGGTGACCTCGCTGGTCACCGATCTGGTGCCGGCGCTGATGCTGTACCGGATCAAGATGTGCGGCGGGGACGCGGCGCGGCTCGATCCGGCGGCGATCGTGGACGAGCTGCTGCTGCCGGTCGTCCGGCCCTGAGCGGAACGACCTCCGGGTTCACCAGCGCGAGACGCCGAAATCCCGCGGGAGTGGTTCCGGAAGGAATTTCCCGCGGGATTTCGGCGGTGGCACTCGGGGCCGGGCCTCTCCGACCGTGTCGGATCAGGCCCCGCTGTGGCGGAGCATGTCCTCGCGCTCGACGACCTTGACGCGCTCGCGCTGCTCGGGCTCGCCGAGCGCGCGCTCGTGGGCGTCCAGCAGCTTCCAGCCGTCCCAGGTGGTGAACCGGATGCCCTGGGCGCGCAGGTGCTCCTCGACCGCCGACGGCTCCGGCTCGACGGCGCCGGGCAGCCGGCCGCCCGCGTGGTCGTCCAGCAGGCAGGCGACGGTCTCGTTGGCGTCGCCCTTGGTGTGGCCGATCAGGCCGACCGGGCCGCGCTTGATCCAGCCGGTGACGTACGTGGCGGTGCGGTGCGAGCCGTCGCCGTCCAGGACCCGGCCGGCCGCGTGCGGGACGGTGCCCGAGGCCGGGTCGAAGGGCAGCTTGGGCAGCTCGTCGGAGTAGTAGCCGACCGCGCGGTAGACCGATTGCACGTCCCAGTCGGTGAAGCGGCCGGTGCCGCGCACGTTTCCGGTGCCGTCCAGCTCGGTGCGTTCGGTGCGCAGGCCGACCACCCGGCCGTCCTCGCCGAGCACCTCGGTCGGGGACTCGAAGAAGTGCAGGTAGACCCGGTGCGGGCGGTCGCCCACGTCGCGGATCGCCCAGTTCTCCACCGTCGAGGCGACCAGGTCGACGTGCTTGACCGCGCGGCGTTCGGCGATCGAGCCCTCGTCGTACTCGATGTCCTCGGGGTTGACGATCACCTCGATGGTCGGGGAGTGGTCCAGCTCGCGCAGCTCCATCGGGCTGAACTTGGCCTGGGCCGGGCCCCGGCGGCCGAAGACGTGCACCTCGACGGCCCGGTTGGCCTTGAGGCCCTCGTAGACGTTCGGCGGGATCTCGGTGGGCAGCAGCTCGTCGGCGGTCTTGGCGAGGATCCGGGCGACGTCCAGGGCGACGTTGCCGACACCGAGGACGGCGACCTTCTCGGCCTCCAGCGGCCAGGTGCGGGGCACGTCCGGGTGGCCGTCGTACCAGGAGACGAAGTCGGCCGCGCCGTAGGAGCCGTCGAGGTGGATGCCGGGTATGTCCAGCGCGCGGTCCGCCATGGCGCCGGTGGAGAAGACCACGGCGTCGTAGAAGCGGTGCAGGTCGTCCAGGGCGAGGTCGGTCGGGTAGTCGACGTTGCCGAACAGCCGGACCTGGGGCTTGTCGAGCACCTGGTGGAGGGCGGTGACGATGCCCTTGATCCGCGGGTGGTCGGGTGCGACGCCGTAGCGGATCAGGCCGAACGGGGCGGGCATCCGTTCGAAGATGTCGATCGAGACACCGGGGGCCTGGGCGGCGTCGGACTTCAGCAGGGCGTCCGCGGCGTAGATGCCGGCGGGGCCGGCTCCGACGATCGCGACTCGGATCGGGCGGGGCATGACGAGTGGTCCTCCGGTCGGGCGCGGCACAAGGCGGTCTGGACCTTTGTAGCAAACCGGAGGCGTGACCTGCGAAGTAGGTGGTGTTGATCTATGGGGCCATAGATCTCGCCTATGGCTCGTGGGCCGGTCCGGACGCCCGGCAGGACCGGCCGGGCAGGCCTCGTCGGCTCCCTCCGGCGGCGTGCGCGCGGGCCGTGCGGGCCGGTAGGCGCCTGGGCCGCGGGGACGGACACCGTCGGACACGGCATCCTGACAGTGTGCCGGATCATTGTGATCCGCGGGCCTCCGCGGCCCTTGTCGGCGGCCCCTGTCGGTGGGCCGTCCGAGCCGGTAGCGTCGCCGGGTGGACACGACGATCGACTCCGCCCGGGCCGGGTCCGGCCGCGACCGGCCGCCGTTGGTGACGCGGGCCCTGCTGCTGCGCCTGGTCTCCCTGTTCGGCTCCTCCATCGGATTCCACCTGCTGCTGTCCGCCGTTCCGCTGTACGCCCAGGAGTCCGGCGGTGAGCACGCGGCGGGCCTGGCCACCGGCGCGCTGATGCTCACCACCGTGGTCGGCGAACTGGCCACCCCGTCGCTGACCGCCCGGTTCGGCTACCGCCCGGTGCTGGCGGCCGGGTTGGTCCTGCTCGGCGCGCCCGCGCTGGTACTGGTGTGGACCGGGAGCATGGCGGCGGTGGTGGCGGTCTGCCTGCTGCGCGGACTCGGCTTCGCCGTCGCCCTGGTGGCCGGCGGGGCGCTGACCGCGACGCTGATCCCGGCCGAGCGGCGCGGGGAAGGGCTCGCGCTGATCGGCCTGGTCTCCGGACTGCCCGCCCTGTTCGGTCTGCCGCTCGGCGTCTGGCTGGCCCAACACGTCGGATGGGCCTGGGTGTTCGGGATCGGGGCGGCGGCGCCGCTGGCCGCGGTGGCCTCCGTCCCGGGGCTGCCCGACCGCGTTCGGGCCGGCGGACCGACGATGGGAGTGCGGCAGGGGCTGCGCGACGGCGCACTGCTGCGCCCGGCCGCGGTGTTCGGTGCCACGGCGCTGGCGGCGGGGATCATGGTCACCTTCCTGCCGCTCGCCGTGGCCTCCGCCACCGCCGTCACGCTGGCGCTGCTGGTCCAGCCCGGGGCCGCCGTGCTGACCCGCTGGCTGGCCGGGCGGTACGGGGACCGGCGCGGCTCGGACGGGCTGGTGCTGCCCGCGCTGCTGCTGGCGGCGGCCGGGGTGCTGCTGCTGGCCTCGACGGACAGCGCGGTCGCGGTGGTGGCCGGGGCGGCGGTGTTCGGCGCGGGCTTCGGCGTCGCGCAGAACGCGACGCTGGCCCTGATGTACGCGCGGGTGCCGCCCGCCGGGTACGGCACCGTGGCGGCGCTGTGGAACGTCGCCTACGACGGCGGGATGGGCGTCGGCGCGGTCGCCTTCGGGGCGGTCGCGGGCCGGACGGGCTACCCCTGGGCGTTCGTGCTCACGGCGGCGGTGATGCTCGGCGCGCTCGCCCCGGCCTGGCGGGACCGCCGCCCGGACCGGGGGAGCGGAGGGGGCGGAGGCCGGTCGGGGTGAGCGGCCAAGTGCCCGTAGCTCCGGACCGCGACCCGGTGCACGTCCTCGACGTCCGCGACCCGGTGCACGTCCTCGACGTCCGCGGGCCGGCCGTTGATCTCGATGGTCGACGCGCGAGCCATGTTTCCACGGCGAAGCCCCGGGTGGCAGGTGATCAACTCCTCGGTACGGGCCGGTGGACCGACACGCACGGGCCGGGCCGTTGCTCGACTTGCCGCAGGCCGGGCGCTTGGATGGGCCCGGCCTGGTCAACGCCCGGACGCGGCCCGACCGCCCCCCGGCAAGCCGAGGAGTCACCACCGTGCACGAGACCCCTGACCCCGCCGTCGTGGCCGGCCGGATCGCCGAGCGGCGCCGACAGCTGGGCCTCAGCGAGGAGACCCTGGCCAACCGGGCCGCGATGGCCCCCCGCTACCTCCGGGTCCTGCTCGAGGCCGGGCCCGGGTTCGACCCGGCGGGCTTCCTGCGGATCGCCGCCGCCCTCGGCAGCACCCGCGCCGAGCTGCTGTCCGGCCGCGCCGACGCCCCGCCCGGCCAGGGCGGCCCCGGTCCGCGCCCCCGGCTGCTCGACCTCACCGAGCAGGAGTGCTGGCAGCTGGTCGGCAGCCACGGCATCGGCCGGATCGCCCTGCCGGGCGAGCCGGCTCCGGTGGTCATGCCGGTCAACTACGTGGTCGACCAGGGCTGCTTCGTCTACCGCACCGGCGAGCACAGCGCCACCGCCCCGGAGGAGGGGGCCGCGGTCTCCTTCCAGGTCGACCACCTCGACGAGTACCTCGGCCGCGGCTGGAGCGTGCTCGCCCTCGGCCCGGCCCGCTACGTGGCGGACCCGCACGAGCTGAAGCGCCTGGCCGGCCTGCCCGGGGCGGCTCCCTGGGCGGGCGGGGAGCGGCCGCGCTGGGTGCGCGTCCACCCGGAGAAGGTCACCGGGCGCCGGCTGGTCACGGGCTGAGGCGCCGGGCGGCGGGCCGGGGGGGGCGGACGCCCGTGCCGCCGTGGTGGGTTGGGGGGCTTCGGCCGGCGGACCGGTCCGGGTGACAGCGGCGGCGGGCACCGGCCCGGCCCGTGGTGGGGCCCGGCGATGACTGGTAAGCAGTCCGGTGGCGGCCGGGGCGGGCGTGGGCCGCCGGCCCGGGACGCGACCACCAGGAGAGCAGGGACGATGCGCAGGATGCTGATCGTCGGCGCCGGACAGGCGGGACTCCAACTGGCCCTGGGGCTCCAGGCCCACGGCTACGACGTGACGATGACGACCGACCGCGGCCCGGAGGAGGTGCGCGGCGGACGGGTGCTGTCCAGCCAGTGCATGTTCGACTCCGCGCTGCGCACCGAGCGGGCCCTCGGCCTGGACCTGTGGGCCGAGCGGGCACCCCGGATCGAGGGCCTCGGGGTGTCGGTGGCCGGGCCGGGCGCGGCGCGCGCGATCGACTGGGTCGGCCGGCTGGACGGCTACGCGCAGTCCGTCGACCAGCGGCTGAAGATGTCCACCTGGCTGGAGCTGTTCGCCGAGCGCGGCGGCCGGGTCGAGCTGCGCCGGGTGACCGCCGCCGACCTCCAGGACCTGGCCGGTTCGTACGACCTGGTGCTGGTCGCCTCCGGGAAGGGCACGCTGGCCTCGCTGTTCGAGCGCGACCCCGGACGTTCCCCGTACGAGCGGCCGCAGCGCGCCCTCGCCGCCAGCTACGTGCACGGCCTCGCGCCGCGCCCCGAGCACGACTACCCGGCGGTGCGCTGCAACCTGGTGCCGGACGTCGGCGAGCTCTTCCTGGTGCCGGCCCTGACCGAGGCCGGGCCCTGCGACGCCATGGTCTGGCAGGCCCTGCCCGGCGGCCCGGCGGACGCCTTCGACGGGATCCGCGACCCGGCCGAACACCTGCGGGTGACCCTGGAGTTGATGAAGGAGTTCACGCCGTGGGAGTACGACCGCACCCGCGGCGGCGTCGAGCTCACCGACGCCGGAGGCACCCTGGCCGGCCGGATCACCCCGGTGGTGCGCCGCCCGGTCGGCGAACTGCCCGGCGGCGGCACGGTGCTGGGCGTCGCGGACGTGGTCGTCCTCAACGACCCGATCGCCGGCCAGGGATCCAACAACGCCGCCAAATGCGCCGCCGGCTACCTGGAGGCGATCCTCGCCCACGGCGACCGGCCCTTCGACCGGGCCTTCCAGCAGGCGGCCTTCGACGGGTTCTGGCGGACCGCCGCCCCCGCCACCGCCTGGAGCAACGAACTGCTCGGACCGCCGCCCCCGCACGTCCTGCGGATCCTCGCCGCCGGTGGCGAACTGCCCGCGGTGGCGCACCGGTTCGCCAACGCGTTCAACGACCCGGCGGACCTGGAGGAGTGGTACTTCGACCCGGCCAAGGCGGACGCCTACCTGGCGTCGGCGGCGGCCGGCCGCCGACCGGCGGGCGGGGCCGGAACCCCTGGGGACCCGGGCCTCGAATAGGCGCTCCCACGTGCACCGGATACGCTCGGTCCCCGTCGAACACATGATGGGGTGAGCGGGAAATGGGCAGGTGGGAGCGGGCGCTGGACGCGGCCGGCATACGCGAGGCCGGGCTGCGGGCCGACTACGGCCGGCAGCGGCAGCAGGTCGCCCGGTACAAGCGGGAGATCGCCCTCGCCGCCGACCTGCTGCTGCCCGCCCGGATGGTCCCGCACGTGATCGCGGCCGCCGCCTTCATGCACCGCACCGACACCCTGATCGACAGCGGCCCGCCCGCCGAGCGCCGGGCGGCGTCCGTCCGCTGGCAGCGGCAGGTCACCGACGGCCTCGCCGCAGGCCGCACCGAGGACCCCGAGCTGCGGCCCCTGCTGAACAGCGTCGCCGCCCACCCCGTCTTGTACGAGCGGGTGCCGGACTTCCTCGCGGCGACCGGGGCCGACCTGGACTTCACCGGCTTCGCCACCGAGGAGGACTACCAGGCCTACGTCGACGGGTACTCGCTGCCCGCCTTCATGGTGGTCGCCGCGCTGATCGGCCCGGACGGCGACCAGCGCGAGTACCGCGCCGCCTGCCGCACCTTCATCGACGGCAGCCAGCGGCTCGACTTCGTCAACGACCTCGCCGAGGACCTCGCGGACGGCCGGCTGACCATCCCCGAGAAGACCCTCGCCGAGCACGGCGTCACCCGCGCCGACCTGGAGCGGGCCCGCGACCTGCCCGCCGTCCGGGCCCTGCTCGCCGCCCTGCTCGACCGGGCCGGCCGCACCCTCGCCGAAGGCAGGGCCGTCATCGACCTGGTGCCGCCCGAGCACCGGCCGATGGTCCGCTGCATCGTCGGGGTGGAGGAGCTCACCGGCGCCGCCGCCCGCGCCGACCTCGGCGCCCTGCTGCGCCGCTCGGCCGGGCCCGCCAAGCCCGCCGCGCTGCGCCTGCTGGCCCGCGAATACCTCCGGGCCCGCCGGCTGCGCGGCTGACCCGGGTGAACGGCCCGGTGCCCGGGAGGCTGCCGCTCGGCTGAGCCGGCCCCGCTGTGGGCTCGGAGCCCACCGCGATCACGACGTGTCCGCGCGCCGGCGGCCGGCTCACCCCGCCCCTCGGACCGGCCGGGCCCCGCCCGCGCGGAAGTCGCGGCCGGCCGCTGTCGGCCGCTGTCGGTCGCGCTGCCGGAGAACGGCGCGTCCTGGGGCTCCTGCTCCTGTCAGGCCTCGTCCTCCTGCGCGCAGCCGCAGGTGACAGAGTTCCCGATCGGCTGACGTGCCGTCATGATCTCGGCCGTAGGCTGATTCCGCCGGCCGGGCAATCCGGTTCGGCGCCGCCGTCCGAGGGCGGATCCGGCGCTTTCTCCCGGGCGCGTCGGGTCCGGCCCGTACGCGGCGCACCCGTGGGGGTCGGCGCATCCCGCAGCACCCGTTCGTGGGCGCACCGGGCCGTTCGGCCGGAGTGCCCACCGTCACAGGGGAGTTCGCCATGTCCGACACCGCCGAGTCCGTCGCGGCCGAGGATCTCGACTTTCCGGACCTCGACCTCAGTGAGCTGACCGTCACCTCCCTGCGCGACACCGTCGCGCTGCCGGAGGGTGGCGCCTCCGACGACTCCTGCTCCTGCCGGGGCTCGTCCTCCTGCGCGCACCCGCCGACCCCGACCCAGTCCCTGGCGACAGACTGACGTTCCATCACTAAGGTTCGGTCGTGGAC
>NZ_JBHUAF010000340.1:0-9531 GCF_042789895.1 Kitasatospora sp. NPDC056783 | reverse complement strand
GAGGGCCGGCTCCCGGGGAGCCGGCCCTTTCCTCACAGCCCGAGGACGCTGAGCGCGGTGGTCCAGTCGTTCACGAGCGCGGTGCGCGCGTCGTCCAGGCCGACCCGGCCGCCGCACACCGCGTTCTTGAGCTTGGTCTCGACGGAGTCCTTGCTCTGCGCCGGCTGGCTGCCGTAGCGCGGCTCGGGCCACAGGTTGGCCGGGTCGCGCGGGGCGCCGCCGAGCTCCAGCGGGACGAAGTGGTCCTCCTCGTAGTCCGCCGTGTTGGTGTCCGCGTAGCCGTAGGCCGCGATCTGCCGCACCTTCAGCGCGTTGGTGTAGCTGGTCGGCGGGCGGACGGTGGCGGTCCAGCCGGAGACGCAGATGGTCTGCCCGATGGTCGCCTGGGTGACGTCCGGGTTGTACGCACCGGGGGTGCAGTACGGGTCGGGCAGCGGCAGGTAGGCCTGCGAACAGCTCGCCGCGAGCGGGCGGGGCGTCGGGGCGGGGGCGGCGGCCGGGACGGCGGCCCGCGCGGTGCCGGCGGTGAGTCCGGCGGCGGCGAGGGCGGCGGCGAGGACGGCCGCCGGGGCGGTGCCGGCGCGACGGTGACGGAGCATCATGGGGAAGCACTCCTGGTCCGGCCCGGCACTGCGCCGGGCGACTGTGTTCATGACAGCACCGCGCGGCCGACCACCGTCAGGCCCGGGACGTGAACGCCTGGTGCCCGCGCCTCCACAACCGCCCCCGCCGGCCGGGGTCACACCCCGTCAGCCCCGGACGACCGCCAGCTCCCGCTCCCGGCCCGGCCCGCCGCCGGGCACCGGCAGCAGCGCCCCGGTGGGCTCGAAGCCGGCCTTCCGGTACAGCGCCTCGGCCCGGGGGTTGTCCTCGTGGACGAACAGCCGCACCCGTTCGATCCGGGGCCCGGTGAGCGACCACGCCCAGTCCTGGACGGCCTGGATCAGGTCGAGCGCCAGCCCGGTGCCGCGCGCCTCCGGCCGGACGAAGACGCCGACCACGTGCACCTGCTCGACCTCGATGACGTCGCCCTCCAGGGCGCCGTCCCCGCCGGGGTGCTCGACCAGGCCGGTCATCGTGCCGAGCCAGCGCCCGTCCTCGGCCTCCGCGATGAACTGCGCCACGTGCGGGCCCGCCGCCGCCCGGGTCGTGCGGTCCTGCCAGAACTCGTCGGGGCGGCCGGCGACCTCCTCGTGCGTCTCCAGGAAGGCCACGGCCGCGGCCGGGTCCAGCAGCGCGTCCAGGCGGATGTCCCTGAGCCGCTGCCACTCCTCGGTCCGTACTCGTCTGATGATGGTTCCGATGCTCATCGCGTGATCATTTCATCGGCGCCACCGGCCCCCGCAACCGGATTCGCCCCACCAGCCGGGCCGGCCGCAGCCACCGCCCTCGCCGCGCCCGGCTCACCCGCCTCACCCGCCGTGCCCGACTCACCCGCCGCACCGACGAGCAGCCGCCCCAGCAGCGCCGCCGGCCCCTCCGGCAGGCTGCCGTGGACCAACTCGGTGCGGTGCACCAGCCGGGGCGCGGCGATCGGCGCGTACCCGATCCCGGGCGCCGCCGCGAGCACCGGCTCGGGCAGCAGGGTGAGCCCGTGCCCGGTCGCCACCAGCGCGAGCAGCCCGTGCAGGTCGGTGCCCTGGTAGCGGGTGGCGGGCCGGAAACCGTCGACGCCCGCGGCCGCGCGCAGCCGGGCGGGCGGCGGGGTGAGGTCGGGGGCGTCCAGCCAGCGGGCGGCGGAGAGGTCGGCGAGCGCGAGTCCGCCGCGGCCGGCCAGCGGGTGACCGGCCGGCAGGGCGACGGCGACCGGCCGCTCGGCCACCGCGACGGTGCGCAGCGGGCCGACGTCGAGCAGCGGCAGCGGGTCACTGGGCGCGGCCAGGCCGTCGATCAGTGCGAGGTCGACATCGCCGGTGGCCACCCGGGCGGGCAGCACGTCCTGGGCGAGCACCCGGACCACCAGGTCCGCCCCCGGGTATGCCCGGCGCACCTCGCCGAGCGCGCGCCCCAGTGCCACGCCGACCGCCAGCGGGGTGGCCCCGAGCACCAGCCGGGCGCTCGGGGCGCCCGCCAGGCGCGCGACGTCGGCGCGCGCCGCCTCCAGCCGGAGCAGCAGCGGCGCGGCGTGCTCCAGCAACCGCCGCCCGGCCGCGGTCGGGCCGACCGGGCGGCGGACCAGCACCGCGGCACCGAGGTCGGCCTCCAGCGAGGCGATCTGCTGCGAGACCGCGGACTGGGTGTAGCCGAGTTCCCGCGCCGCGTCCGAGAAGGAGGCGAGGCGGGCGACGGTGACGAAGGTGCGCAGCTGCTGCGGGTCCACGGCGGTCATCAACCGATCTGATCGAATCGTAAGGAATCATCGTTGGCGCTGATCTCGGGTGCCGGGTCAGGATAGCCGCATGACCTACCTGACCCCGAGGGTCGCCCTGGTCGGCGACCGCTCCCCCGCCATCCGCTCGCACACCCGCGTCCCCGGCCTGCTCGACGCCCTCGCCGAGCGCGACCACCTCGTCCTGGACGCCTACTGGATCCCGACCGGGGACGCCGTCGAACCCGGCGCCCTGGACGGCTTCGACGCGGTCTGGCTGCTGCCCGGCAGCCCCTACCGCAGCGAGGCCGGCGCGCTGGCCGCCGTCCGGACCGCCCGCGAGCGCGGCATCCCCTTCCTCGGCACCTGCGGTGGATTCCAGCACGCGGTGCTGGAGTACGCCCACAACGTCTGCGGCCTGGCCGGAGCCGTCCACGGCGAGGAGCACCCGGAGGCGGACCAGCAGGTGATCGCCCCGCTGGCCTGCTCGCTGGTCGGCCACGAGGGGGCCGTCACGATCACTCCCGGAAGCCTCGCCGAGCAGGTCCTCGGCACCACCCGCACCCAGGAGCGCTACCACTGCTCGTACGGCCTCAACGACGCCTACCTGGACCGGCTCACCGCGCACGGCCTGCGGTTCAGCGGCACGGACGGCTCCGGGTCGGTGCGCGTCCTGGAGCTTCCCGGCCACCCGTTCTTCCTGGCCTCGCTGTTCCAGCCCGAGCTGTCCGGCGACGGCACCCGGGCGCACCCGATGATCCGCGCGCTGGCCGTCGCCGCCGTGGCACACGCGGACTCCCCGGCGTCCGCGGCCTCCGCGGCCTCCACGGCCGGCGCCTGAGCGCGTCTCACATCGGCAGCGACCGCAGCCGCACCGGCCCCTCCGGCCACCCGGCCCCGACCACCAGCGGGGCCCACATCGTGCGCAGCGGCATCTCCGCGAGCCGCCCCTCCGGCTGCTCCACCGTCACCGCCCGCGCCACCTCCCGGAAGCCCAGCCCCCGGTAGAACGCGGCCAGCGGCGGACGGCAGAACAGCAGCGCGTAGCGGTGGCCGAGCGTGCGCCCGTGGTCGAGGGCGGCCCCGACCACGGTCCGCGCGAGGCCGCCGTGGCGCCGGTCGGGGGCCACGCAGACCCCGCCGACGCCGATCACCGTCAGGTCGTTGCCGCCCACGGTGAGCGGCAGCGGCACCAGCCCGGCGTGGGCGACGAGCCGGCCGTCGGCGGCCCGGACCCCGAAGTGGATCTCCTTGGACCGGAAGGACAGCCCGGTGTACGAGACGCCGTACGGGTCGTCCCCGGGGCCGAGGATCTCCTGCTGCTCGGTGCGGCCGTACTGCGCGAGCCGTTCGACCACCGGGGCCGCGATCGCGGTCGCGGGCTCGGTCACGAACACGGACTCAGCCTCGGTCGCGGGCTCGGGCTCGGGCTCAGTCGCGGGCTCAGTCGCAGGCTCGGGCTCGGGCGAGAAACGATCATCCATTCCGCCATGCTCTCCCCCGGCCACGGCCTTTCACCAGTCCGTTCCCGGCCACTCGGCCGGACGACCGGCCCGGCGCCGCGGCGGTGTGGAAGCATGCCCCTCATGCAGCAGCCCACCGACCAGTCGGCCGCCGACCTCGCCGCTCCGCTGCCCGGCCCACCACTGCGCCTGCCCGACCCCGTCCGGGCCTTCGCCCCGACCGCCCTGGTGCTGCTGGTCCTCGTCCCGCTCGCCGCCAACGACGCGGACGTCGGCCCGACCACCTCGCCGACGGCCAACGCGGTCCTGATGGCGGTCGGCGCGCTCGCCCTCGCCCTGCGGCGCCGCCACCCGGCCGCCGTCGCGGCGGTCACCCTGGTCAGCGGCCAACTCCCGCTCGCCATCGCGCTCTACGGGCTGACCGCGCGGCGCGGCGCCACCACCCTGGTGTACGTCCTGGCGGCCCTGGCCGAACTGCGGCTCCTCATCCCGTTCGACCTCGGAGGCCTCGGAACCTTCGGGGGGCTCGGGGACCTCGGGAACCTCGGCGAGATCGGTACCCCGTCCGGGCTCGCCAACCTGATCGAGGACCCGCTGCTCTTCGGCGCCGTGCCGCTCGCCCTCGGGCTGACCGCCCACCAGCGCGCCCGCACCGTCGACGTGCTGGCCGAACGCAACCGGCTGCTCGGCGAGCGCAACCGCCTGCTGGAGGAGGCCCGCCGGCACGCCGAGGAGCGCGCGGTGGCCGAGGAACGCGCCCGGCTCGCCCGGGAGATGCACGACGTGGTGTCCAACCGGGTCTCGCTGATCGCCCTGCACGCGGGCGCCGGTCAGGTCGCCCTGGCCGGAGATCCGGCCGCCGTCCGGGAGACGCTCGGCCTGATCCGCACCCTCGGGCTCCAGGCGCTCACCGAACTGCGGGTCCTGCTGGGCGTGTTGACCACTGGCACCGACCTGGCACCCTCACTGCGCGCGCTGCCCGCCCTGGTCGAGGAGTCCCGGCAGGCCGGACTGGCGGTCGGACTGACCGTCAACGGCCCGGCCGACGGACCGGCCGGCCCCGGGCCCGCCGTGCAGTACGCGGCCTACCGGATCGTCCAGGAGGCGCTGACCAACGCGCACAAGCACGCCCCGGAGGCCGAGGTGGCCGTCACCGTCGAGGTCGAACCGGACGGGCTGCGTCTGACGGTGGTCAACTCCCCCACCGACGAGGGGGACGCCGAGCCCGCCGCCGAGGTCACCGGGCCGACCGAGGTCACCGGGCCGGCCGGGCAGGCGAGCCGGGCCGGGCGCCCGGAACTGCCCTCCGGCGGCCACGGCCTGCGCGGCATGCGCACCCGGGCCGACGACCTCGGCGGCACCCTGCACGCCGGACCGACCCCCGAGGGCGGGTTCGCCGTCCGCGCCCGGCTGCCACTCGGCACGGCCTGAGCAGCGGCACCGACCGCTCGGCACCATCCCCGGAGCCGCCGACCCTCAGGAACCGGACCGCCCTCAGGCCGCCGCCCGCCGCGCCAGCTCCGCCCACACCTCGTCCACCCGGCCCGCCAGCTCCGCCAGCCCGCCGCCGTTGTCGATCACCAGGTCCGCGACGGCCAGCCGTTCCTCCCGGGAGGCCTGCGCGGCCATCCGGGCCCGGGCCTCCTCCTCGGTCATCCCGCGCAGCCGCACCAGCCGCTCCATCCGCACCTCGTCGGCCGCGTCCACCACCACGATCAGGTCGAACAGCGGCGCCAGCCCGTTCTCCGCCAGCAGCGGCACGTCGTGCACCACGACCGCGTCCGGCGCGGCCGCCGCCTCCAGCGCGGCGGAGCGGGCCCGCACCAGCGGGTGGACGATCGCGTTCAGCGCCTTCAGCCGCTCCGGGTCGGCGAACACGATCGCCCCGAGCGCCGGCCGGTCCAGCGTGCCGTCCTCCCGCAGCACCTGCGGGCCGAACTCGGCGATCACCGCCGCGAGGCCGTCCGTCCCGGGGGCGACCACCTCGCGGGCGATCACGTCGGAGTCCACGATCACCGCGCCGTGCGCGGCGAACAGCCGGGACACCTCGCTCTTGCCCGCGCCGATGCCACCCGTCAGTCCGATCTTCAGCATGGCGTCAGGCTACCGGCGCGGCACCGGCGGCGTCAGGACGGGACCTCGGCGCCGGCTCAGCCCAGTTCCAGGCTCTCGCCCTCTCCCAGCACCGTCAGCTCCGCGCCCGTGCCGGGCCCCTCCGGCCCGACCAGCCGGGTCTGCACGGCGAGCCCGATCGGGCTGAGCACCGCCTCGTGCACCGGCACCGCCCGGCGCGGCCCGGCCTCCCGGACGTAGTCGATCACCTCGGAGGCCTTGCTCCAGGGCGCCGCCAGCGGCAGCAGCAGGGTCTCCACCGGGTGCGGCGGCACGGTGAAGGCGTCACCGGGGTGGAACAGCCGGCCGTCGAGGAGGAAGCCGATGTTCGTCACCCGCGGGATGTCCCGGTGGATCTCCGCGTGCCACTCGCCGTGCACCGAGACCTCCAGCCCGCCGATCTCGAAGGCGTCGCCCTCGCCGACCGCGCGGACCCGCTGCGCCGCACCCTCCAGCCGCGCGGCGACGGCGGCGTTGGTCCACACCCGCAGGGCCGGGTCGGCGGCCAGCGCGGCGCGCAGCCGGGACTCCTCGAAGTGGTCCATGTGCTCGTGGGTGATCAGGACGGCGTCCGCCCCGGCCAGTGCGCCCGGGGCGGTGAAGGACCCCGGGTCGATGACGACGGTGGTGTCCCCGTGCTCGACGCGTACGCAGGCGTGTCCGAACTTGGTGATTCGCATGCCCAAAACCATACAGCAAGGCTGTACAGCCATACTGCACATATGCCCGGTAGACTCATCCCATGACCAGCCGAGCCCCCCACCCGGACACCCTGGAACTCGCCGCCGACCTGCGCACCGCCCTCGGCAGCCTGGTCCGCTCCCTGCGCACCGGCGACGAACTGCCGCAGAACCAGGCCGCCGTGCTCGGTCTGCTGGTCCGCGACGAGCGCTCCCGCACGATCGCCGACCTGGCCGAGCTCCAGCGCGTCCGCCACCAGTCGATGGCCCGCACCGTCGCCCTGATGACCGAGGCCGGACTGGTCACCCAGCAGCCCCACCCCACCGACGGCCGAAAGCAGCTGATCACCGCCACCGAGGCCGGCCGCACCGCCCTGCTCGACCAGCGCGCCCGCCGCGAGCACCACATCGCCACCGCGATCGAGTCCCGGCTCAGCCCCGCCGAGCAGGAGCGGCTGCGCGCCGCGGTCGCCCTGCTAGGCCGACTGAGCTGATCCCACCAGGTCCTGAGCCGCAGGATCGGCCGCCGGCTCCGTCACCGGCTCGGCCGCCGACCGCGGCGCCGGGACCGCCACCGGAGCGATCTCCGGCAGCTCGACGTGCTCGCTCAGCCCGAACCTCCGGTGCAGCCGCCGCAGCGGAGCGGGCGCCCACCAGTTGAACTCGCCGAACAGGCTCATCGCGGCGGGCACCAGCAGGCAGCGCACCAGGGTGGCGTCCACCGCGACGGCGACGGCCAGCGCGATGCCCATCTGCTTGACCATCAGCATGTCCCCGAGGGCGAACCCGGCGAAGACGATCACCATCAGCATCGCCGCCGAGGTGATGATCCGACCGCTGCGCTGCACGCCCAGCTCCACCGCCCGGACACAGTCGTGCCCGCGCAGGGTCAGCTCCCTGATCCGGGAGAGCAGGAACACCTCGTAGTCCATCGACAGCCCGAAGGCGAAGGCGAAGACCAGCACCGGAATGAACGTCTCCAGCCCGCCGGTCGGGCTGAACCCGAGCAGCCCGCTGAAGTACCCGTCCTGGAACACCAGGGTCAGCGCGCCGAGCGAGGCACCCAGCGACAGCAGGTTCATCACCAGCGCCTTGACCGGCATCACCACCGAGCCGGTCATCAGGAACAGCAGCACCAGCGTGCCCAGCGCGACCAGCCCGAGCGCCCACGGTCCGCGCGAGAGCAGTTCGTCCTGGAAGTCCACCACCGAGGCCGCGCCGCCGGTGACGTAGGTGGTCAGCCCGCCGCGGTCGGCCCGCAGCTCCTCCACCACCTGCCGGGCCGACGCGCCCTGGGGGTCCCCGGGCACCAGCACGTCGATGGTGGAGACCGCCTCACCCGCCTGGGTCACCGCCCGCACCCCGCTCACCCCGGGCAGCTTGGCCACGACCTCGTCCGCGTACGCCTGCGCCGCCTTCGCGCCGCCCTCGACCACCACCGTGATCGGCGCGGCCGAAGCCTGCGGGAAACGCTGGTCGACGGTCTCGGCGACCTGCCGCCCGGCCGAGGAGGCGGGCAGCACGGCCTCGCCGGAGCTGCGCATCTCGGCGTGCAGGAACGGCGCCCCGGCCGCCATCAGCAGCGCCACCGAGACGAGGGTGACCGCGACCGCCCGCTTGCGCACCCGGCGCACGGTCCGGCTGAAGAACCCCTCGTCCGCGACGGGCGCGGCGGGCGCCTTGATCCGCGCCCCGGCGAAGCCCAGCAGGGCGGGGATCAGGGTCAGTGCGGCGGCGACGGCGATCACCACCACACTCACCCCGGCCGCCGCCACCGCGCCGAGCACCGGGCTGGTGAAGACGAACAGGCCCGAGAGCGCGACGGCCACGGTCAGTCCGGAGAAGGCCACGGTGCGCCCGGCCGTCGCCGCGGTCCGCTCCACGGCGGCGGCGATGCCCGCGCCGTGGCCGCGTTCCTCGCGGAAACGATTCACCATGAGCAGCGCGTAGTCGATGGAGAGCCCGAGCCCCAGCACCGTGGCGATCGGCAGCACACTGGTGTCGATGTCCATGATCCGGCTGAACCCGAACATGGCCAGCAGCGCGCCGCCCACCGAGGCGACCGCCCCGATCACCGGCAGCGAGGCCGCCGCCAGCCCGCCGAAGACCAGCACCATGACGATCAGCGTGAGCGGCAGCGTCACCAGCTCGCCGAATCTGGTGTCCTTCTCGGTCTGCCGCTTGACCTCCTGCTGGAGCACCAGGTCCCCGCCGACCGTGACGTGGGCGCCGCCCGCCCCGTCCAGCCGCGCGAGCCGCTCGGTCACGGCGTCGGTCCGGGCACTGCTCGCGCCGTCGGCCATCCGTACGGTGACCAGGCTCGCCGTCCCGTCGGCGGAGCGCAGCGCGGCCGACTCCGGGCCGGGGCCGTACGCGTCCAGTGCGGAGGAGACCCCGGGCAGAGCGGCGATCTCGGCGGTGGCCCGCTCCACGGCGGCCTTCACCGCCGGATCGTCCACCGGCCGGCCGTCCACCACGGCGGTGACGGCGCCCTTGGCCGGGTCGGCGGCGGCGACCACCGCGCCGCCCCGGTCGGCCTCGGCGGTGGCGGAGGAGGCCCCGGCCACCGAACCCTCGAAGACCCGCCCCCCGATCAGGACGCCGGCCACCAGGACGACGGCCCACAGGCCGAGCACCCAGCGGCGGTGGCGGAAGCAGAACCGGCCGCCGACCACGGCGGCGGGGGCGACGGAGGAGGGATTGCGCATGAGGAGCCTTTCGGGCAGCTTCCCTCAATCTAGGCGCAACCGGAACTCCGGCCTATAGATGGGCAATGAGCCCCATCTCACATTTTCCTTCACATAATGAACACATAAGTCGGAGCGGCATAAATCATCGCGGAAAACGAAATGCGCCGGCGCACGGGCGCGAATGAAACCGGCGAACGGGGCCACACGAAACGCGGCCACCCGAAACGCGGCCGCACAAACCGAATGGGCCCCACCCGGAAATTCCGGGTGGGGCCCAC
>NZ_JBHUAF010000339.1:0-9540 GCF_042789895.1 Kitasatospora sp. NPDC056783 | reverse complement strand
ACGCAAAGGAACACCAGTGACTATGGATCTACGTACTGCGGCGACAATCGAGCTGGCGGCGTCGGATGCGAATCAGGAGGCCACCACGGTGGGGGAGCGGGCCGCGCTCACACGACTCGAAGCCGTCGCGGCGCGCGCCCGTCGCACCCGCTCGTACGGGTGGTCCAATCAGCCGGACGACGAGTGAAGAAGCGTTTCTTCATTCACCCGAACGTGGGACGGTGCTCGTACCGGGGGCGCGGGTGGCCTAGCGGGTGGCCACTATCTGCCACCATCTGTGAGCGCCCGGTAACAGGGCGCTCATGCGGGTGCGCGGTCCCCGCCGCGTCCGCCGCACGTCCTGTCCCCCTCTCCGCCGAGGAGTCGTCCGCCGTGGGCCCTCACCCCGCCGTCGCCGCGATACGCCTGGCCGTTCGCCGTACCCTCACCGACCTCGCCGCCGAGGCCGGTTCCACGTTCACCGCTCCCGTGCGCCAGCCGCGGGAGTGCCGGCCCCGGGAGCGCCCGGCCGGGGCGCCGCTGGTGGGTGCCGCGGTCGGCTCCACCCTGATCGGCAACGCCGCGCGCCACCCCTCCGGCTTGCCCCGCACGCCGGCCGCACCCGGCTCGCCGCTGGTCCTGGTCGCCGTCAGCGGCGGCGCGGACTCGATGGCGCTGGCCATCGCCGCCGCCTTCGAGGCCCCCAAGATCGGCCTGCGGGTCGGCGCCGTCACCGTCGACCACGGCCTCCAGGCCGGCTCCGCCGAGCGCGCCGCCCAGGTGGCCGACCGGCTGCGCTCGCTCGGCCTCGACCCGGCGGAGGCGGTCCCGGTGGAGGTCGGCCGCACCGGCGGCCCGGAGGCCGCCGCCCGGGACGCCCGCTACGCCGCCCTGGACGAGGCCGCCGAGCGCCACGGCGCGGTCGCGGTGCTGCTCGGCCACACCCGGGACGACCAGGCCGAGACGGTGCTGCTGGGCCTGGCCCGAGGCTCCGGCGCCCGCTCGCTGGCCGGGATGCCGGCCCAGAAGGGCCGCTACCGCCGCCCGCTGCTGGAACTGGACCGGGCGGCCACCCGGCAGGCCTGCACCGCGCAGTCGATCCCGGTCTGGGACGACCCGCACAACTGTGATCCCGCCTACACCCGCTCCCGGGTCCGCCACGAGGTGCTGCCGGTCCTGGAGAAGCACCTGGGCGGCGGCGTGGTCGAGGCGCTGGCCCGCACCGCCCGGCTGTTCCGGGACGACGCCGACGCCCTCGACCAGTGGGCCGCGCTGGCCGAGCGCGACCTCCGGGCGGGCGACGGCGCCCTGGACGCCGCGAAACTGGCCGAACTGCCGCCCGCCGTGCGCCGCCGGGTGCTGCGCCGGGCCGCGCTGCGGGCCGGATGCCCGGCCGGGGACCTCTTCGCCCGGCACCTGGAGACGATCGACCTGTTGGTCACCGGATGGCGCGGACAGGGCCCGCTGCACCTACCCGGGGGCGTCGAGGCCACCCGCAGGTGTGGCACGCTGGTCTTTCGGCGGCAGGGTGACTGACGGGCGAGGCATGCCCCGGGGCAGCCGGCCGCCGGCCACACATACCCCGAACGTTTGAGGACGTATCCCCGGTGGACCAGAACGACATGGGCGCTGACCTCGCGAAGGTGCTCATCAGCAAGGACGAGATCGACGCCAAGCTCCTTGAGCTGGCCGAGCGCATCGACCGGGACTACGCAGGCAAGGACCTGCTGATCGTCGGCGTCCTCAAGGGGGCCGTGATGGTCATGGCCGACCTCGCCCGGACCCTGCACTCGCAGGTCACCATGGACTGGATGGCCGTCTCCTCGTACGGCATGGGCACCAAGTCCTCCGGCGTGGTGCGGATCCTGAAGGACCTGGACACCGACATCGCCGGCCGTGACGTCCTGATCGTCGAGGACATCATCGACTCCGGTCTGACGCTGTCCTGGCTGCTGGGCAACCTGGGCTCGCGCGGCCCGGCGTCGCTGGAGGTCTGCGCCCTGCTCCGCAAGCCGGACGCGGCCAAGGTCGAGATCGACGTGAAGTACGTCGGCTTCGACATCCCCAACGAGTTCGTGGTCGGCTACGGCCTGGACTACGCGGAGAAGCTGCGCAACCTGCCCTTCATCGGCACCCTCGCGCCGCACGTCTACGGCGGCTGAGGCCCGTTCGGGCTACGGGCGGGAACAGTACGTCGTTCCCGCCCGTTGCTCCGTGGGACAGAGAACCAAAGCCGTGTCGCCGTGCTCCCGCCATGGGTGGGTCCGACTGCGGTACGGTCCAATAAACCGCTCTTCACATGAGCACCGACCGGATGCGCCGCGGCCCTGAGCCCAACGGCGCCGCTGAGTGGCAGGAGGGACGGGGCGGCAACGCCCCGCATGGATGGACGTCAAGCGATACTTCCGTGCGCCGATCATGTGGATCGTGCTGGCCGTCCTCGCCGTCATCGTACTGATGCAGGTCGTGTCGGACTCGAACGGCTACAAGACGGTGGACACCGGTCAGGTGGTCGCGGCGATCGACGCGCACAACGTCAAGTCGGCGCAGATCACCACCGGTGATTCGAACACCATCAAGATCCAGCTGAAGGACGGCGCAACGCTGCCCAGTGCCGGTACGGGCAAGACCCCGTCCGGGACCAAGTTCCAGGCCTCGTACATCGGCGACCAGGGCGTCGCCATCGCCGACAAGCTCCAGGCCCAGGTCAACGACAAGGACCAGAGCACGCTCGCCGAGGGCTACACCGTCAGCCCCGAGAAGCAGAGCACCTTCGTCAGCCTGCTGCTGTCGATGCTCCCGATCGTGATCATCGTCCTGGTCTTCCTGTTCCTGATGAACCAGATGCAGGGCGGCGGCTCCCGGGTCATGCAGTTCGGCAAGTCCAAGGCCAAGCTGCTCACCAAGGACACCCCGAAGACCACCTTCGCCGACGTCGCCGGCGCGGACGAGGCGGTCGAGGAACTCCACGAGATCAAGGAGTTCCTCCAGGAGCCGGCCAAGTTCCAGGCCGTCGGCGCCAAGATCCCCAAGGGCGTGCTGCTCTATGGCCCGCCCGGTACCGGCAAGACCCTGCTGGCGCGCGCCGTCGCGGGCGAGGCCGGGGTGCCGTTCTACTCGATCTCCGGCTCGGACTTCGTCGAGATGTTCGTCGGTGTCGGCGCCAGCCGCGTCCGCGACCTCTTCGAGCAGGCCAAGGCGAACGCCCCGGCGATCGTCTTCGTCGACGAGATCGACGCCGTCGGCCGGCACCGCGGCGCCGGCCTCGGCGGCGGCCACGACGAGCGCGAGCAGACCCTCAACCAGCTGCTGGTCGAGATGGACGGCTTCGACGTCAAGGGCGGCGTGATCCTGATCGCCGCGACCAACCGCCCCGACATCCTGGACCCGGCGCTGCTGCGTCCGGGCCGCTTCGACCGCCAGATCGCGGTGGAGCGCCCCGACCTCCAGGGCCGGCTGGACATCCTCAAGGTGCACCAGAAGGGCAAGCCGATCGCGCCCGACGTCGACCTGTCGGCCGTCGCCAAGCGCACCCCCGGCTTCACCGGTGCCGACCTGTCGAACGTCCTGAACGAGGCGGCGCTGCTGACCGCCCGCTCGGACAAGAAGCTGATCGACAACAACATCCTGGACGAGGCGATCGACCGCGTCGTGGCGGGTCCGCAGAAGCGCACGCGGATCATGTCCGACAAGGAGAAGAAGATCACCGCGTACCACGAGGGCGGCCACGCCCTGGTCGCGGCGGCCTGCCAGTACAGCGACCCGGTGCACAAGATCACCATCCTGTCCCGCGGCCGGGCCCTCGGCTACACCATGGTGCTGCCGGACGAGGACAAGTACTCCACCACCCGCAACGAGATGCTCGACCAGCTCGCCTACATGATGGGCGGGCGCGCGGCGGAGGAGCTGGTCTTCCACGACCCGACCACCGGTGCCTCGAACGACATCGAGAAGGCCACCGCGACGGCCCGGGCCATGGTCACCCAGTACGGCATGACCGAGCGCCTCGGCGCGATCAAGTTCGGCAGCGACAACTCGGAGCCGTTCCTGGGCCGCGAGATGGGCCACCAGCGCGACTACTCGGAAGAGGTCGCCGGGCTGGTGGACGAAGAGGTCAAGAAGCTCATCGACACCGCGCACAACGAGGCCTGGGAGATCCTGGTCGAGAACCGCGACGTGCTCGACAACCTGGTTCTGGAGCTCCTTGAGAAGGAGACCCTGAACAAGGAGCAGATCGCCGAGATCTTCTCGACGATCGTCAAGCGCCCGCACCGGCCGGCCTGGACGGGCTCCGCCCGCCGCACGCCGTCCACCCGTCCCCCGGTGCAGTCCCCGAAGGAGCTGGCGCTCACCAACGGCGCCGCCGCCCTGGACAGCGCTCCGGTGGACATCGTGAAGCTCCCGCAGCGGCCCGCCACGGAGCCGCCGACCGAGGGCTGACCCCCGCTTCCGCAGGGAATGGATGCCGCGTCACCAGGGTTTGTACCCTGGAGGCGCGGCATCCGTGCTGTTCAGCCAGAGTCTTCCCACATCTAAGCGAGGCCCGCATGATCGATCCGGTGACGCTCGACGGTCCGCCCGCCGTCGGAACCTTCGACCAGAAGCGGGCCGAGAACGCCATCCGCGAGCTGCTGCTCGCCGTCGGGGAGGACCCGGACCGCGAGGGGCTGCTGGAGACTCCGGCGCGGGTCGCGCGTGCCTACAAGGAGATATTCGCGGGTCTGTGGCAGGAGCCCGAGGACGTCCTCACCACCACCTTCGACCTCGGTCACGACGAGATGGTGCTGGTCAAGGACATCGAGCTGACGTCGGTCTGCGAGCACCACCTGGTGCCGTTCCGCGGGGTCGCGCACGTCGGGTACATCCCGTCCACCAGCGGCAAGATCACCGGGCTGTCCAAGCTCGCCCGGCTGGTCGACGTCTACGCCCGCCGGCCGCAGGTCCAGGAGCGGCTGACCAGCCAGGTGGCCGACGCGCTGATGCGGATCCTGGAGCCGCGCGGGGCGATCGTCGTGGTCGAGTGCGAGCACATGTGCATGTCGATGCGCGGCATCCGCAAGCCCGGCGCCAAGACGATCACCTCCTGCGTGCGCGGCCAGCTGCGCGATCCGGCCACCCGGGCCGAGGCGATGAGCCTCATCATCGGACGGTAGCCCGGCGCTGCGCCCGGCCCCGCGTCCGACGGCGCGGGGCTCAGAGCACCTCGCGCTCCGCGTGCGGCGGGGCCGGGGTGCCCAGGGCGTTGCGGCGCGCGGGCATCCGCAGGGCGACCATCCGGCGCCAGCCGTAGGCGCGGTCGAACAGGTAGAGCGCGTGCACCCCGAGGGTGACCAGGGCGAGCTGCCAGCGCGGCCAGCGCAGGATCCGGGCCATCCGGGAGGCGACCGCGAGGCCGACGTCCCGGTGGGTGCGGATCTCGCCGCGGGCGCTGGTCTCCAGGGCGTGCCGGATGTACGGGCCGTGCCCCTCGGCGTGCAGCCGCAGCAGTTCCTCGTGGCAGTAGGCGAGGTGGTCGTCCTCGTCGGCGGAGATCATCCGCATCGCCCGGCCGAGCTCGGGGTTGTCCCCGTACGTCCGGACCAGCCGGCGCATCTGCTCGGCGGCGCGCTGCTCGGTGACCCGGCTGTGCGCGAGGTAGGTGATGATCTCGCGGTCGGTCAGCGGGGCGTCGCCCTTCAGCCGCTCGTGCGGGAGGCCGATGCCCTGGCGCTCCAGGAGCATGCAGTAGTCGGCCTCGTCCGGCACGGGCACCTTGGGCAGGCCGCGCTTGTGCAGCAGCTGGGCGAAGATCCGGCCGTGCTTGCGCTCGTCGGCACCGTGCCGGGCGACCTTGGGGGCGAGGACCGGGTCGCGGACGAGCGCGGTGATCCGTTCGTTCTCCCAGCCGCCCTGGTCCTCGCCGTCGGCCGCGATGCTGCAGAAGAGCTGGTACGCCTGGTCGTTCCGGTAGATCTCGTCGAAGAGCGAGCGGGTGCTCAGCACGGTGCCTCCTTGCACGGATCCGGGGTGGTGCCCGCCGGGGGCGACGGGCGGCCGCGATACGTTCCCCCGAGCCGCCCGCCGCCCGGACCGACCGGCGGGTAGTCGCCCACCCGCGCCAGTCCGTGTCCCATGATTCGCGCGCCCGGCGGGACTCGTGGGACACGGCCTAGCCGAGGTGGGAGCCCAGCCATTCGAGTGAGGCCGGCAGCTCCCTGGTCCAGCTGTCGAAGTTGTGCCCGCCGTCGTCCAGGTAGAGCGAGTCGATCTTGAACTGGGGGTTGGCCGCCGCGACCTGGGTGGCCTGCTCGACGAACTGGACGGTCTGCGGGTAGTCGCCCTCGGTGCGGGTGGAGACCGCCAGCACGTTGAGCGTCGGGACCGGCAGGTTCTGCAGCCGCCACCCGAGGTCGTGCTGCTGGGTCAGCGCCTTGTCGCCGTTGAAGAGGTCGCCGCCGGTGTAGTTGTCCTGGCGCACGGAGAAGTCGCCGTGCAGGCTCGCCGCGCTGCCGAAGACCCCGGGGTAGCGCATCGCCAGGCGCAGCGCGCAGCTGCCGCCGGTGGAGTAGCCCATGGTGGCCCAGGAGCCGGCCGTGCGGCCGACCCGGTAGTTGCCGCGGATGGCCTCGGGGACGTCCTTGGCGAACCAGGTCTCGGTGCGCGGGCCGCCGGGGACGTCCACGCACTCGGTGTCCCGGGACGGCACGACCGCCGGGCGGGCCATCACCAGGACGGTGGGCGGCATCTTGCCGGTGCGCTGGAGCTCGATCGCGGTCTGGGCGAGGGGGAGCTCGTGGAGCAGGTTCAGCGTGGTGCCGGGGTATCCGGACAGGGCCAGCAGGACGGGGAAGCGGACCAGGGCGAACTTCTCGTCGAAGTACGCGGGCGGCAGGTAGACGAACATCTGGTCGGAGAAACCCGTCTGCTTGCCGCTGACCCGGACCGACTCGACCTTGCCGACCTCCTCGGGCGGGCCCTTCGGCAGGTTGGTGATGGTCTCCAGGCCGCCCTCGGCGGAGGGCTGGACCAGCGCGTCGTCGACCGGGACGCCGCCCTTGTGGTTCTCGCTGCCGGCCAGCGCGAGCTTGGCGCCGCCAGGGCTGAGCAGGTCGTGCCAGGAGGTGTAGAACCCGAAGGAGTTGTTCACCGACAGGGCGAGCACGGCCAGGACCGTGACTTGAACGGCTGTCAGCAGCCCGATCCGGCCGAGCACCGGCAGCGGGCGCTGCGATGCCAGCCGGGGCCAGACCCACAGGGTCGTGAGGAGTGCCGCAGCGCCGATGGCGAGCAGCGAGTCCACCAGCGCTTCGCTGGTCAGTTCCATACCGTCGACCTTCCGGTGGGACACTGTCGGTGCGAGGTTCATCGTCTGGCGGTCCGTCAGCCACGGCCACCGCGGCTAGGCTGTCCGGACGCCCGGGGGCCGGAAAGGGGCGGGGGGAGTCACAGGCAACCGGCGCCCTAGAATGCGGCGTCCACCGTACGTAACGCCTCCCGGAGGGTCCGGCCGCGCCACGCTGCGGCGGACCCCCGGCTCCCACCGCCGGCTCAACCCGCATCGCCACCGAGGCCCCGGTTTACCGTCCGTTTCCGGATCCTTGGTATGCGCATTGCCTGATGAAGGAATAGGCATGAAGGTCCATCACGCGTCCTCCCCCGGAGTGACGGGACACCGCACCGCAGCCCCTACGCTGAGCTTCCATGAGCGTTCCCGTGTCCGTTGAGCCGAGCCCCGAGCAGCCGCCGCGCCGTCGTCGCGGTCTGCAGACGCTGCGCAACCAGGCGGCCTCCGTACCGAGGGCCTGGCTCCCCGGAGCGGTCGGCTACGCCTGCCTGCTGATCGGGCTCGTGGACATCGCCGGCGCGGTGTTCCCCAAGCTCCGGCACACCAAGATGCACACCGTCGCGGGGCAGCTGCCGGGCGGCACCACCAGCCTGGCCGCGGTCGGCACGCTGATGGTCGGCATCCTGCTGGTGCCGCTGGCGCACGCGCTGCGCCGGCGCAAGCGGCGGGCCTGGCGGGCGGTCTGCGTGCTGCTGCCGGTCAGCGCCGGACTGCACCTGGTGCGCTGGCACCAGATCGGCCCGGCGGTCGTCTCGCTGGTGGTCCTCGTCGTGATGCTCGTCCACCAGCGCGAGTTCTACGCCAAGGCCGATCCGCGCACCCGCTGGCGGGCGCTGGCCAACCTGGTCGTCATGGGCGTCCTCAGCGTGCTGCTCGGCCTGCTGATCGTGAGCACCCGGACCAAGTACGAGATCGGCCACCCGGGCCTGACCGAGCGCCTGCAGCACGTCGGATACGGGCTGTTCGGCTTCGAGGGCCCGGTCCGGTACAGCAGCGACCGGATCTCCGACCTGGTCGCCTACCTGCTCGGCGGGCTCGGCCTGCTGACCGCCTTCACCACCGCCTACCTGGCGCTGCGCCCGGGCAAGCCGAAGCCCGAACTGACCGCGGAGGACGAGGAGAAGGTGCGGGCGCTGCTGACGCGGCACGGGGAGCGCGACTCGCTCGGCTACTTCGCGCTGCGCCGCGACAAGAGCGTGCTGTTCTCGCCCACCGGCAAGGCCGCGATCTCCTACCGGGTGGTCTCCGGCGTGATGCTGGCCTCCGGCGACCCGGTCGGCGACGTCGAGGCCTGGCCGGGCGCGATCAAGGTGTTCATGGCCGAGGCCCGTGAGCACGCCTGGGTGCCGGCCGTGATGGGGTGCAGCGAGCTCGGCGGCGAGGTCTGGACCCGCGAGGCGGGCCTGGACGCGCTGGAGCTGGGCGACGAGGCGATCGTCGACACCGCCGCCTTCTCGCTGTCCGGCCGGGCCATGCGCAACGTGCGCCAGATGGTCAAGCGGATCGAGCGCAACGGCTACTCCTGCAAGGTGCGCCGGGTCTCCGAGGTCGACGCGGAGGAGAAGTACCGGATCGCCGACGCCGCCGCCCGCTGGCGCGGCACCGACACCGAGCGCGGCTTCTCGATGGCCCTCGGCCGGTTCGGTGACCCGCTGGACGACGACTGCGTGGTGGTCACCGCCCACAAGGCCCCGGAGGAGGGCGAGGAGGGCGGAGACGACCTGAAGGCCGTGCTGCACTTCGTGCCCTGGGGCCCGGACGGCATCTCGCTGGAGCTGATGCGCCGTGACCGCGCCGCCGACCCCGGTCTGAACGAGCTGCTGATCGTCGCCGCGCTCCAGGCGGTGCCGGCGATGGGCGTGCGGCGGGTGTCGCTCAACTTCGCGATGTTCCGCTCGGCGCTGGCCCGCGGCGAGCGGATCGGCGCCGGCCCGGTGCTGCGCGCCTGGCGCGGACTGCTGGTGTTCCTGTCGCGCTGGTTCCAGATCGAGTCGCTGTACAAGTTCAACGCCAAGTTCCAGCCCGAGTGGGAGCCGCGCTTCCTGGTCTTCCCGAACACCCGGGACCTGCCGCGGATCGGCTTCGCGGCGATGCAGGCGGAGGCCTTCATCACCCTCGGCATGCCTCGCTTCGGGCGCAAGCGCCAGCGCGAGGGGCTGATGCCCGTCCCCTCGACCCGTGAGGTCACCGAGGCCGCCTGAGGCCCGTCCGTACCGCCCGGGGCCCCTGCCGACGAC
>NZ_JBHUAF010000338.1:0-9604 GCF_042789895.1 Kitasatospora sp. NPDC056783 | reverse complement strand
GACCAGCCGAGGGGCAGGTTTAGTGGGAGTAGTAACAATCCCAAAATGATTGATCAAAAAATGGGCGGGCCCGCATGCAAGCACGCGGGCCCGCCTGAACATCAAATGCCCCGCCCGCCCTTCCAGGAGTGTAAAAGCAGCGGCGACCCCGGCCAGGGCTGGCCTGGGTCGCCGAAACCGTGGAGCCGGGTTGCCGATCTCCTGCCGGTCAGTGCATCTCGGGGAAATCTCCCGCGCGGACTGCGGCGATGAACGCGGCCCAGGCGTCGATGGTGAAGAGGAGGGAAGGCCCGTGCGGGTTCTTGGAGTCACGGACGGGAAGCACTCCCGGAAGCCCGACCGCGACTTCGACGCAGGCCCCGGTCTCTCCACTGAACGAGCTCTTCCGCCAGTTCGCACCACTGAGATCGGGAGTGGACACCTTCAGCACCTCCGGTCGACACCGCTACAGCTCTCGTATGACCCGGGTGAGTAGGCCGAGGCTCTCGGACGCACTCAACGCACTCGAACACAACGAGTCGAACGTGAGCGTATAGGCAGACGTCTCCTCGGGTTTCTCCAGATAGAGCATGCCTGCCTGGTGTTCCACGCACACCACGTCGGAGAAGGCTGAACTGGAGAAGCTGAAAAGCACGAACGAGCCCATGATTCCGGCGTGGGCTCCCGCACTGAAGGGCAGCACCTGTAGGCCGATGTTCGGTCGCTCACCCAACTGCCGCAGGTGATCCAACTGCTTCCGTAGGACGTCCACGCCGCCAACGCGCCCCCGAAGTGCGGCTTCTCCCAGGATCACGTTGAGCTGTGGCGTATCGGCGTGATCCAGAACCTTCTGCCGCTGCAGCCGGACTGCTACGAGTTCGTCGATTCGCTCCGGCGGGATGTCGAACGGCGATGCCCGGTAGACGGCTCGTGCGTAGTCCGCCGTCTGCAACAGGCCCGCGACCATCATCGGCTGGAACGAGCGGATGTGGCCGGCGCTTTCCTCGTAGTCGATGTAGTCGACGTACGAGGGTGGCGAGATGTTGAACTGCTGGGCCCAACCGCGCTCGGAGCCCTGCCGGTTGAGCGCGACCACTTCCTCCACGTAAGTCGGATCGTCTACGCCGTAGAACGTGAGCAGGTCTCGCAACTCGCTGCTGGAGATCGGCAGCCAGGCGTTCTCCATCCGGCTGATCTTGGATCGATGGCAGTCGATGCGCGCTGCGGCCTCATCCGGCGTCTTGCCTGCCGCCTCCCGATGGCGGATGAGCAGGCTCGCCACGCGACGACGGCGAACCGAGGGGCGTGGTTGGGGCAATGTGATCAACTCCCGGCGACTGAAGTGGAACTGACGCCAGGCTACTAGCAAACCAAGATCGGAAAATGTTCCGCATGGAACTCTTGCTAACGATCTCGAGTTGGGGGCATGCGACCCACGGTCGATGGAGCGAACACTCTCTGCAATCGATCACCGGGCATCCCTATGCCGAGATCTGTCATCGGGTAGCTCCTCGCCCGGGCCTTGACCCCCAACCCCGGAGGTGGCTCTGCCATGCCTGAAGCCGAACCCCCTGCAACCCTCGGCAGTTGGTTCCCGCGTTCCCGCCGCTCGCCATGGCTCGCACGGCGGATACTGCGCGAGTTGCTGGCCATGGTGCCGGACGGCGACCTCCGCTACTCCGAAGTCGGTGAGTTGCTCGCCACGGAGCTGGTGGCCAATGCCGTGCTGCACTCGGGTGTGCCGGGGCGGCTGATCTGGGTGTCCTTCGGCGTCGATGCCACCCGTCTGCGCATCGAGGTGCACGACGCGAGTGAGCGGCTGCCGACGCCTCAACGCCCCGACCCTACTGTCGGATGTGGGCGCGGCCTGCTCCTGGTGGATGCCCTCGCCACCAAGTGGGGGCACCTCCCGGGCCCGGGCGGGGTGGGCAAGGTGGTCTGGTGCGAGTGTGCGCCCGCGTCCCAGGGTGGATACAGCGATGGTGCTTCATGCGAGCACCGGACTACTGGAGCTTGAGGAGGTTCTCATGGCCCAGACTGCCGATTCACCACGTGAGGGCAGGCCGGTCAGCTCGACGGTTGCGACAGGCCGGATTGCCTGGTGCGCCTTCAGTGACGCCACCACCCACTCACTCGGGGAGCTGGGAGCGGCCTTCCAGCAACTGGACGGTGCAGCCGGTACGGAGTCGACGACCGGGCTGCTGCTGCGAACCTGCCACCGCGTCGAGTGGTACGAGGCGGCACCCACGGCCAACGCGCCGATCGCGTTTTGGCTTGGTCGACGGATTACTGGCCACGAGGCGGCGGCCTCTCGCCTGACTCACATTGCCACTGACGTGATGTCGCTGATCCTCGGGGAGCAGTTCGTCTTTCAGCAGGTCCGCGCGGCTTTCAACCGGTTGCCTGCCGGCCATCCTCTTCGGCCAGTCGGCGCAAAGGTGCTTCTGCTGGCCAGTCAGGCGCGTCGACAGTTCGGTCTCCATGCCCGACTCGACTACCGCGACCTCACCCGAACCCTGCTGGATGCGCCGTCCGTCCGGCCGCGCAACCTGCTTGTCGTCGGGGGTGGCATGCTCGCCCAATCGGTCGCGCAGGAACTCGGCGACGATCGCCGTGTCTTTCTGCTGACCCGCAATCCCAAGAACCTCCGTCGGCTCCTGCGAGCCGGGTCCGACAGGGCGACCGTTCTGCGGATCACGGATCTGTCCGACACCGTCCGGGACGGTGGCTTCGACCTGGTGCTCGCGACGTCCGGGATCACGCCACAGTACCGCGAGCACATCGCGCGTCTTGTGGACGCCGCCGCCCGTCGGCTGGTTGTGGACCTGTGCGCGGCCCCAGTCCTGCATGAGCGTTCGAACTACCAGCACCTCCACCACCCGGCCGTCACCGACATCATCGAGGACGCCAACCGGCCGGCCATCGAGGCCGCTCGCGCAGCCTCTTCCTGGATCGAGAGCCACTACGGAGGCCGCAGTTGACCGCGATCGTCGACACACTGGTGATCGGCGCCGGCCCCGCTGGGCTTGTCGCTGCCGATCATCTCGCCGAGAACGGGGTCCGGGTGCTGCTGGTTGACGCCGGCCGCCCCTACCAGCGTCGCACCTGCCCGGTGGACCTCATGCGCTCCTGCAACGGCTGCAGGGGCATGTGCAACGTGATCTCCGGATTCGGCGGTTCCATCCACTACGGGGACGGGGTCAAGCTCTCGCAGTTTCCCAGCGGCAGACGGCTCGCGGAACTTCTCGGCCTCGACCGGGCCGAAATCCTCGCTGACCGGGCGATGCGGCGACTGTGCGGCGAGAAGCAGCCTGTCTTCCGTGGAGCCCTCCCCACCACCGGACCGTTCAAGGTCAAGGACTACCCGGTGGCCTCGCTCAGCGGGGATCAGGTTCGCACACTGATCGCACGACTCCACTACCGCATCACATCGGCCCCGGGTGCCGAGCTGCGGATGCAGACACAGGTCACCTCCCTCCGTCCGCTCGGAGAAGGGTGGCAGGCCGAGACTGCCGGGCAGGCCGGCACCACCCAGACCGTGCACGCGAGTTCGGTGGTCGTCGCAGTCGGACGGCGCGGCCAGCGCTGGTGGCGGCAAGCCCTTAGGCACCTCGAGCTGTCGTACTCCGCGCCTATTCCCTCCGTGGGAGTACGTTTCGAGGCCCCGACGGCGCTCCTGCGGCGCGGGTCCGATATCCACGAGGACTTCAAAACCACCATTGTCACCAACGGCGTGAAGATCAAGACGTTCTGCTACTGCGCTGGTCCGGGCGGTGGCCGAATCAAGTTCACGGACTATGGCGACTACACCCTCCTCGACGGCCATGTCATCCCTGAAGCGAGGACGGGAAGCACGGCGAACTTCGCCCTGCTGGCGCAGCTTCGAGCCCCTGACGGTACTCCGCGCACCGCAGCCTGGGTCGACGAGAAACTCCTCGTGCCCTATCGGGCTCTGCGGACCGACCGGCCGGGGAAACCCGTCCTCCAGTGGTACCCCGACTTCCGCCGCCGTTCTCTCGCGTGTACCGGACTTGAGCAATTCGCCAACCTCAGCGGCTTCCGTCCCTCGGTGTGCGACTACCAGGTCGCGGACCTTGCAGGCATCCTGCCCCAGGACATCCACATCGCTCTGTGCGATGCCTTCGAAGACCTGATGGCCTATTTCACCGGTAACTCCCTGGTCGGCTCCGTCGACTCGCAGATCGCTGTGATCGGCCTCGAACTGGAGAATCTCTGGGACGAGTTGAAGCTCACCGACGGCCTTGAGACCACAGCACCCGGATTGTACGCGGCCGGCGACTGCACGGGCCTGGCCCAGGGCATCCTCCAAGCCGCAGTCGGCGGCCTTGCAGCAGCCGAAACCATCATCGGCCGCCCCGGCCACACCGCCGGGCCGGTCGCATGACAGCCCCCCGCGCTGTCAGGGAAGCCGGCCGAGCCGCCGTCGAGATCTTCGGCGACAACCTCCTGTGCTCGTTCGTCGGCGGTTCGTACGCGCGCGGCAGCAACAAGCAGACCAGCGACGTCGATCTGTTCGTCGTGACCGCCCGCAGCGACCACGACCGAGAGCGGCTCCTCGCCGAACGGCTGCGCGACATCCACCTGGCCGCCGGTCTCTACTTCGACCACTGTGGAGAGATCCTCACCCTCGACACCCTCACCACCCTGCTGGCCTTCACGGAACATTGCGTCGCGGCCGTGCCGGCCGTTCAACGGTCCGCCTGCTATCTCGCCGACTGTCCGCTGTCGGTGTTCCGCAAGGGCGACGTGGTCTTCAAGTTCCTCGGCGATCCGAAGACCGCCGTCCATGACCCGGTGGGCCTGCTGCCGGCGCTCGAAGCCCGGGCGGCGGCCTACTTCTCCGCCTGGCCTATGCCCCGCGTCCAGGAGTGCAAGGGGCGGTTGCGCCTGCCTCCCGGTAGCCCTCAACAGCGGCTCGCCGACCTGTGGCAGTCCAGAGGCGCCACCGAAGCCTGGACCGACACCCCAGTCGGCATCGGCCTGGAACGCTGGTTCGGGATTGAGCTGCCCGCCCGGTCCGAAGCCCTGCACCAGACAGGTTCCGCCACCTCACCGGCTCTGGGCGGCGCCGACTGCCCGCTGCCCGTCGTCGCCACCCTGGCCGCCCAGTGCCTCGCCTTCCTCCATACCGAACCGGAAGGACACCGATGACCACCGTCTCCCTCGGCATGCCTGCCCCGAGGCAGCCGATCTACCGCCAGACCCGAGAACGGTTCGTCTTCCTCTACCCCACCACCGCCTGCAGCCTGCGTTGCAAGACCTGCTACGTGGGCAATGACCGCCTCAACGCCGCCAACACCATGAGCGTCGAGGCTGCCGTCAAGATCATGGACTACTTCCGGATCACCGGAGGCCACGACAAGCTCTACCTCCTCGGCGGCGAGCCCACCATGCACCCCGAGCTGCCCGCCATCGTCAGCGAGGGCCGCAAGCGCGGCTACCAGGTCACCATCAGCAGCAACGGCGACTTCGACGACGAGCTGTTCGACAAGATCCCGCCGAGCACCCTGAACAGCTTCAACTTCTCCCTGGAGTCCGCCGACCCGCGCATCCACCGAAAGATCCGCGGCAACCCCGGCAACCATGACATGGTTGTCCGCCACATTCGCCAGGCGCGCGAACTCGGCTACCAGGTACGCGTGATGTGCACCGTCTCGCAGACCAATCGTGAAGGGGCCCTCGACCTCATCCCCTTTCTCGCCGAACTCGGCGCCCACACCCTCAGCTACCACAACCTCGGCAAGACGGGGAACGGTGCGCGCTTCCTCCAGCCGCTCAGCCCCGCCGAGTGGATGGACTTCTGCGCCGAGATCGAAGCCTTCCCGCCCGAGCCGCGCCTGGCTGTCTACTACCCGCCGACCTTCGTCAAGGCCGACGACCAGGCGGCATGGTTCGAGCGGGGCTACCCCGGCTGTCCCGCCCGCACCCTCGACCGCCCGCACGTCTACCCCGACGGCACCGTCTTCGCCTGCCCCGTCTTCGTGGACAACGGCCGACACTACGCCACCTTCGATGGTGACCGGCTCGTCCTGAACCCCGACCCGAACAACGAGCTCAACGCCTACCTCACCGCCGACCCGGTGTGCACCGGCTGTCCCAGCACCGCCACTTGTGGCGGCGGCTGCCCCGCCTACTCCCAGATTCCCGCCTACCGGGACGAGCGCTTCTACTCATGCGACCGCGACACCACGCCACTGTGCATCCTGTGGACGGTCTCCGCCTGGGGCGCCCGCGAAAACGACTCGCTGCACGCCCTGCGCTGACAGAGGAGACAGCCACCGTGACCGACACCCTCGATCATGCTGCCGCACATGCGACCGCGGCCAAGGAACCCTTCCTGTTCCTCTACATCACCGAGAAGTGCCAACTGCGCTGTCAGCACTGTTACATGGGTGACCGCCTCGACGCTGAGCGGCGCATGACCCCTGCCATGGTCGAGGACATCCTGTCCAGCCTCCGGGTCGCCTACGGCCAATACAAGGTCTACCTGTTGGGCGGTGAGCCGACCACTCACCCCCAGTTCGGTGACATCCTCGACATCTGCAAGGCCCAGGGGTACAAGGCCGTCCTGACCTCCAACGGCCTCATCGCCCCGAAGACCTGGCCGCTGCTGCGAGGCCGCCTCGACTCCTTCTCGTTCTCCCTGGACGGTGCCCGCCCAAGAACACACGAGCAGATGCGTGGCGAGAGGACCTGGCGTCCTCTGCTCACGAGCATGAAGCGCGCCGTCGCCGACGGCTTCCAGACCCGCGCCATCTTCACCGTCACTACCGAGAACCGGGCCGACGTGTTCGACGCCATCGATCTCGCCGACTCCATCGGCCTGGAGATGCTTTCCTTCCACTACTTCACCCCCACCGGCCTGGGCTTGGACAAGCCCCACTTCCAGATCCCGCCGGCCGAATGGGCGGAGCTGTGCGCCCAGATCCGCGAAGCGGCCGCCGGTCGCCGTGTACGCGTCTTCTACCCGCCCGCGTTCGCCACCGCCGATCAGCTTCCCGCCCTGCGCGCCGCCGGCTACGGCGGCTGCACCGCCCGTAACCTCGAACGCCTCGCGATCTTCCCCGATGGCAGGGTCTACATCTGCTCGGCGTTCTTCGACACCGACCTCCACTACGGCGAGTTCCGCAACGGGGCTATCCACCCTCGCCTCCAGGGTGGGATCAGCGAACTCACCCTCGTGAACACCATCTCCTCAAACTGCCGCACCTGCCCGCACAGCTCCACCTGCGGGGGCGGCTGCGCGGCCTACGACCACCTGCAGAAGACCCTGATCAGCAGCGACTGCGACCGCACCATTATCCCGCTTTGCCCGCTATGGTCGATGCCCGCCGAACCGGAGGGAACCGAACACCGCTTCGTCGACCTGCGCTGACCAGCCGGAAGACGAGTAGGGCCCGCACGCCCACCATCTGGGCGTGCGGGCCCCAACATCACGCCAGCTCGGCCAGCGCCTTGTCCAGGCGCACCAGGGTCCGTTCGCGGCCGAGCACCTCCAACGACTCGAACAGCGGCAGCCCCACCGTGCGGCCGGTCACCGCGACCCGGACCGGAGCCTGTGCCTTGCCCAGCTTCAATCCGAAGACGGCCGCCGTTTCCTCCAGAACCGCCTTGAGTGAGGCCGCGTCCCACTGGGCCTCGGCCAGCCGACGCCGCGCTTCCCGCAGCAGGTCTGCCGACCCCTCCTTCATCGCCTTCGTCCACGACGCCTCGTCGCGCACCGGCTCGTCCAGGAACAGGAAGTCGACGTACGCGGTGATCTCCGACAGCACCGAGATCCGCGTCTGCGCCAGGCCGGCCACGGCGGCGAACTGCGCCGGATCGAACGCTTCCGTCGGCCATGGGGCCCGAGGCTGGGACACCCACGGCGCGCACGCCGTCACGAACTCATCCACCGGAAGTGCCCGAAGGTATTCGCCGTTGAATGAGGCCAGCTTCTTGATGTCGAAGAACGCCGAGGAGCCGTTCACGTCCTCGACACGGAACAGCTGTTCCAGCTCGGTGTACGGACGGATCTCGACGTCATCCTTCGGGCCCCAGCCCAGCAGCATCAGGTAGTTGACCATCGCCTCCGGTAGGTAGCCGTCGGCCAGGTAGTCCTCCAGAGCCACCTTGTCCCGCCGCTTGGAGAGCTTCTGCCGCTTCTCGTTCACGATGACCGGCAGGTGCGCCCATACCGGGGGCTCGGCTCCGAGAGCACGCCACAGCAACTGCTGCTTGGGGGTGTTCGACAGGTGTTCTTCGCCGCGGATCACCTGGGTGATCCGCTCGTCGAGGTCGTCGACCACGTTGGCGAGCAGGAAGACCGGGCTGCCGTCGCCCCTGGCGATCACGAAGTCCTCGATGGCGGCGTTGGGGAACTCCGGGTTGCCCCGGATCAGGTCGACCACCACGGTGACCCCCTCGTCCGGGGTACGGAAGCGCAGTGCCCGGCCGGCCTCGTGGCTCAGCCCGCGCTCGCGGCAGAACCCGTCGTAGCCGAGCTGCTGGGAACCAGTGCGCTCGGCCACCTGCTCGCGCGTGCAGTCGCAGTAGTAGGCGAGGCCGGTCTCGTACAGTCCAGCGGCGGCCTCGCGGTGCCGGGCTTCGTTCTCCGACTGGAAGTAGGGCCCCTCGAATGCCGGGTCCGCCTTCGAGATGCCGATGGACGCGAGCGCGCTGATGATCCCCTCGGTCCACTCCTCGCGGTTGCGAGCCGCATCGGTGTCCTCGATCCGCAGGACGAACCTGCCGCCGCGCTGTCGTGCGGTTGCCCAGTTGTAGAGGGCCGACCGGGCGCCACCGACGTGGAACATGCCCGTCGGGCTGGGAGCGAAGCGGACACGGACAGGGGAGGGGGCAACAGTCATGGAGACACGGTAGCGGCGCCGGCCGGCACGAGTTGCCGTTCGTGTTGATCGATGTTGACCTGATGGTCGAAAGCGGACGCGCCCTCGGTGTCCTGAGGCGCATCGTGAGGCCACCCGATCGAAGGACGAAGCGATGTGTCTGTACGGAGAGCGACGAACGAGGACGCGTTGTCGATAGCCCGCTTCCGTGCGGAAATGATCAAGGCACACCCGAGCGGCCAGTGGTTCGAGAACCTCACCGCATACCTGGAGGACGGGTTTGCCCGCGCCGAGGACATGGCTGGATTCGTCATCGACGGGCCGGCCGGACAAGTCGTTTCGGCCGCGCTCGGGACCATCTACCAGGCGCCACCCGGACCGAGCTACAGCGGTCGGACAGGGTACGTGCATCTTGTTCTGACGGAACCGGGGTACCGCTGCCAAGGGTATGGCCGGGCCGTCACGGTCAGGCTCCTCGCCTGGTTCCGGGAGCAGGGCTGCGGGCTGGTCAGCCTTACCGCGAGTGCTGACGGCGAGCATCTGTACCGTTCGCTCGGCTTCGAGGAGAACGTCCGCTCCATGAGGCTCTTCGGGCCATGAGCGGGTGCGGTTTCTTCGAAGCGGCGGTACTCCTTGCTGCGCCCGACGATGTTGTGGTGGGGGAACTTTCGCTCTCGAAGCTGGGTGTCATAGCGCTACCCGACTGAGAATTGCAGTTTTTCGCATCTCGGCGGTCAGAGAGTGTCGATTGGCTCTGTTCTCGGCGGCCCCGGCCA
>NZ_JBHUAF010000337.1:0-9657 GCF_042789895.1 Kitasatospora sp. NPDC056783 | reverse complement strand
GCTCAAGGGCTCCACCACGGTGGTCGCCGATCCGGGCGGCGCCGTCCGGGTGAACCCCACCGGCACCTCCTGGCTGGCCACCGCCGGCAGCGGTGACGTGCTGGCCGGGCTGGCCGGCTCCCTCCTGGCGGCGGGCCTGGCGCCGCTGGACGCCGCCTCGGCGGCCGCCTACCTGCACGGCCTGGCCGGCCGGGAGGCGGCGGGCGCGCCGGGGGCGCCGGTGACGGCGCTCGCGGTGGCGGGGGCGCTGCCGGCGGTGTGGCGGGCGGTCCGGGCGGGGTAGCGCGGACGCGGCTCCGGACCGGCGGAACCGTGGCCTCCGGTCGGCGCGTCCTGTACGGGGTGGAAGAGCGGTCCGCCGCACGCCGGCGCGCCGTACCGGGCCGCCGCGCCGAAGGGCCGTTCGGCGAGGACTCCGGGACGTCTGGGAGACTGACCCTGATGACAACTGCGAACACGACCGGCACGGCCACCCTCACCGACGGCGTACGGGCCGAGGCGACCATCGATCTCGCCGCCCTGCGAGGCAACCTCGCGGCGGTGCGCGACCGCGTCGGCAGAGCGGCGGTGATGCTCGCGGTCAAGGCGGACGCCTACGGCCACGGCGCGGTCGAGTGCGCCCGGGAGGCGGTCGCGAACGGCTTCGGCTGGCTCGGCTGCGCGACCCCGGACGAGGCGCTGGCACTGCGGGCCGCGGGCATCCGCCCGGAGCACGCCCGCATCCTGTGCTGGCTGTGGACGCCGGGCGGGCCCTGGCGCGAGGCGCTGCGCGCCGACCTGGACATCTCGGTCAGCGGCCAGTGGGCGCTGGACGAACTGCTGCCGGCCGTCCGCGAGACCGGCATCCCGGCCCGGGTGCACCTGAAGGCCGACACCGGCCTCGGCCGCAACGGCTGCCAGCCGCACGACTGGCCGCGGCTGGTGGCCGCCGCCCGGCGCGCCGAGGCCGAGGGGCTGCTGACGGTCGTCGGCGTCTGGTCGCACTTCGCCGCGGCGGACGAGCCCGGCCACCCGTCGATCCGGGCCCAGCTGGACTCCTACCGCGCCGCGCTGGCCGCGGCCGAGGCGGCCGGGCTGCGCCCCGAGGTCCGCCACCTGGCGAACTCGCCGGCCGCGCTGCTGCTGCCCGAGTCGCACTTCGACCTGGTGCGCACCGGCCTGGCCGCGTACGGGCTGTCGCCGGTGCCCGAGGTGGGTTCGCCGGCCGACTTCGGGCTGCGCCCGGTGATGTCGCTGACGGCGCGGCTGGCCCTGGTCAAGCACGTCCCCGGCGGGCACGGGGTCAGCTACGGCCACCACTACACGACGCCGGGCGCGACCACCCTGGGCCTGGTCCCGGTCGGCTACGGCGACGGCATCCCCCGGCACGCCAGCGGCACCGGCCCGGTGCAGATCGACGGCAAGTGGCGCACGGTGGCCGGCCGGGTCGCGATGGACCAGTTCGTGGTGGACCTCGGCGGCGACACCCCGGCGATCGGCGACGAGGTGCTGCTGTTCGGCACCGGCGAGCGCGGCGAGCCCACCGCGGAGGACTGGGCCCGCGCCTGTGGCACCATCTCGTACGAGATCATCACCCGGATCGGCGCCCGGGTGCCCCGCCGCCACCTGGGCGGCAGCCACACCGAGGGCCCGTCGGCATGACCGACGCCCCGGCCCGGCGCGATCCGGTGGCGGCGGTGGCCAGGGCCGCCGGTGCCGCGACCGGCGTCAGCCGGGCGGGTCTGATCGGGATCTCGGTCGGCGTGCTGGCGGCCGGGGCGGCCGCGGGCGTGGCGGTGGAGCGGCTGACCGTCGGCCGGGCGATGCGCCGCCGGGCCCGGGCCGAGCTGGACGCGAACGCCCCGTACGGCTCGCTGCGCGGACGCCCGAGGACGGTGGCCGCGCCGGACGGCACCGAGCTGTACGTGGAACTGGACGGCACCGGCTGGGACGAGCCCGACGGCGACGGCCCCGAGCCGCTGACCGTGGTGTTCTGCCACGGCTACTGCCTCAACCAGGACAGCTGGCACTTCCAGCGGGCCGCGCTGCGCGAGGGGCTGCGGCTGGTCTTCTGGGACCAGCGCAGCCACGGCCGCTCCGAGCGCTCCCGCTCGTACCTGGCGGGCGAGCCGGCCGGCATCGACCAGCTGGGCGGCGACCTCAAGGCGGTCATCGACGCCGTCGCCCCGACCGGGCCGCTGGTGCTGGTGGGCCACTCGATGGGCGGCATGGCGCTGATGGCGCTGGCCGACCAGCACCCGGAGCTGTTCCGCGAGAGGGTCGCCGGAGTGGCGCTGATCGGCACCCTCGCCGGGGACTGGAACGAGGTCAGCCTCGGGCTGCCGAAGGCCGGCGCGAAGCTCTTCAAGAAGGTCGCGCCCGGGATGATGAAGCTGCTGGGCCGCCAGGTCGACCTGGTGGAGGCGACCAGGCGGCTGGGCTCGGACGTGACGGCGGTCTTCTACCGGCGCTTCTCCTTCGGCGGCCGGGACGTCGACCCCGGCGTGGTGCGCTTCGCCGAGCAGCTGCTGGACGCCACCCCGATCGACGTGGTCGCCGAGTTCTACCCGGTGTTCGGCGTGCACGAGAAGTACGAGGCGCTGGCCGCCCTGCGCGGTCTGCCCGTCCTGGTCACGGCCGGGACGAAGGACCTGCTGACGCCCTCGGTGCACAGCGAGGCGATGGCCGCGCGGCTGCCGGGCGCCGAGCTGGTCCTGGTCGAGGGGGCCGGGCACCTGCTGATGCTGGAGTGCCCGGAGCTGGTCGACCACGAGCTGGCCCGGCTGCTGCGCCGGGCCGTCGGCTTCGCCGGGGCGGCGGCGCTGCCCGGGGCGGTCCTCGACCTGGCCCGGGAGCGGGCCGCGGAAACCGTCGTCGACCCGGCGTGAGGCCCGCCCGCGCCGGGGCACGTCGATGTGGCACGGTAGCGGGTGGCGGCCGGTGGTCGGTGCGCCGGTACGGATCGAAGGGCTAGACACGCGCATGGGCTCGCACGCCACTCTCACCGTCCCCACGCCGGAGCGGATGGGCCGGCTCGGCCGGGAGCTGGCCGCGTTGCTGCGGCCGGGGGACCTGGTGCTGCTCTCCGGCGAGCTGGGGGCGGGGAAGACCACGCTGACCAGGGGCCTGGGGGAGGGGCTGGGGGTCCGCGGGGCGGTGACCTCGCCGACCTTCGTGATCGCCCGGGTGCACCCGTCCCTGGTCGGCGGCCCGGCCCTGGTGCACGTGGACGCGTACCGGCTGGGCGGGGACCTGGACGAGATGGAGGACCTCGACCTGGACGTCTCGCTGCCCGAGTCGGTGGTCGTGGTCGAGTGGGGCGAGGGCAAGGTCGAGCGGCTGTCCGAGGACCGTCTGGAGGTCCGGATCGAGCGGGCCATCGGCGACACCGCGGACGGGGACGACCAGGACCCGCGCCGGGTGGTGCTGACCGGCATCGGCCCGCGCTGGGCGGACGTGGCGCTGGCGGACCTCGGCTAGGCCCTGGCCGGTCGATCCCGCCGGGCCGGGATCGACCGGACAGGACCTGCCCCGGCGGCCGCCGACCCCGTGACGGCGCGGCATCGTGCCGACGTCTTGCCGACAGCTTGTCGGCAAGGTGTTGCGGGTGGGGTGCCGGGCGTGGTGGGATGGGTGCTGCGGTTAGGTCTGCCTAACTAGGGAGGCGCCATGTCGAGCCCCACCCCCGCCCCGCAGCGCGCGGTCCGCGCCGCCGGGGCCGGAGAGTCCGCCCGCCGCGCTCCGGGAGAGCCGATGCGGGCGCTGCTGGCCGCCTGCGCGGCCGCCGAGGCGGTCTCCACCCCGCCCGAACCGGAGCCCAGGCAGGACGAACGGCCCGAGGCCAGGACGCCCCGGGCCGCGTAACGGGGCGGCCCGCCCGGCCGCCGTCGGCCCCTTCCGGGATCAGGCGACCACGACCACCTTGGTCTCCTTCGGCGCGAAGTCCCACAGCAGCTGCCCCTCGGCACGGCCGCTCCGGATGCCGCCGGTCTTGGCGGTCGGGTCGGTGGTCGGCGTCGCGCCGTCCACCGCCGCGCTGAAGCCGAACACCACGCCGTTCTGCTGCGCGAAGCGGACCACGTGCTCGATCTGCTTGCCGTCCGTGCCGGTGGTGGTCTGGGTGCGGCTGTACACCGCGTAGCTGCCCGGGGTGGGCTCGACCGAGCCCGGAGTGACCGAGAAGGCGGCCGCGACCTGCGGGTTCTTCTTCGGGTCGACCAGCCAGACGTAGTGGCTGCCGACCGAGTAGACCACCCGGGTGCCGGTGCCCGAGGTGGCCGGAAGCGGCGGGACGGTCGGGGTGGCCGAGGCGCTCGGCGCCGCGGCGGTGGCCGTACCGGTCTCCGTGGTGGTGGCGGTGGGCCTGATGCCGCCCGCCCGGTCCTGGGCGCCGTTGGCCTGGAAGGCCAGCAGGCTGACCATCGCCAGGGCCCCCAGGGTCAACCCCGTGACCACCACTCCAGGACCCATCTTCGCCACGTTGCCGCTCCCGCCGCCGTCCCTTTACGTACGGCCCCATCGTGCCAGGTTCATCCGTGCGGGTCGCAGTGCCTCGGATGTGTGTTCCCGGGTGGTACACCTTGCCGATCGGCCGGACGGCCCAACGTCGGTCTAACCTTGACCCGTGCTGCTGCTCGCGTTCGACACCGCTACCCCCGCCGTCACCGCCGCCGTCCACGACGGCACGGCCGTCCTCGCCGAGACCCACCAGGTCGACGCCAGGCGTCACGGCGAACTGCTGCTGCCCGCGATCGACGGGGTCCTGCGGGCCGCCGGCGTGGACAAGCACCGGCTGACCGGCATCGCGGTCGGCGTCGGCCCCGGCCCGTACACCGGCCTGCGGGTCGGCCTGGTGACCGCCGCCGCGCTCGGCCACGCCCTCGGGCTGCCGGTGCACGGCGTCTGCACCCTGGACGCGATCGCCCACCAGGCCCGAGCCGAGGGCCTGGACGACCGCCCGTTCACCGTCGCCACCGACGCGCGCCGCAAGGAGGTCTACTGGGCCTCGTACGACGCCGAGGGCCGCCGCACCGAGGGACCGGGCGTGGACCGCCCGGCCGAGCTGACCCCGCGGGAGAGCGCCGTCGGCGCCGGCGCGCTGCTCTACCCCGACGCCTTCCCCGGCGCGCACGGCCCCGAGCACGTCTCGGCCGGCGCCCTGGCCGGCTTCGCCGCCGCCGAGCTGACCGCCGGGCGTGAGCTGCTGCCGAACCAGCCGCTGTACCTGCGCCGCCCGGACGCCCAGGTCCCCGCCGGCTACAAGGCGGTGCTCCCGGCGTGAACCACGGCACCACCCTGCGCCCGATGCGCTGGTGGGACATCGCGCCGGTGCTGGAGCTGGAGCTTCGGCTCTTCCCCGAGGACGCCTGGTCCGCCGGGATGTTCTGGTCCGAACTGGCCGAGGCCCACCCCGGCGGCACCCGCCACTACACCGTCGCCACCGCCGCGGACGGCACGATCGTCGGCTACGCCGGGCTGATGGCCGTCGCCGGCGAGGGCGACGTCCAGACCATCGCCGTCGACGAGCGCCACCAGGGCGCCGGCCTCGGCGCGGCGCTGCTCACCGACCTGATCCGGGAGGCCGCCCGGCGCGAATGCGCCGAGCTGCTGCTGGAGGTGCGGGTGGACAACCCGCGCGCCCAGCGGCTGTACGAGCGCCACGGCTTCGAACCGGTGGGCATCCGGCGCGGCTACTACCAGCCCGCCAACGTCGACGCGCTGGTGATGCGCCTCGACCACCCGAGCACTGACAGCACTGACCCGAAGGACATTGAGGACACCCGCCATGGCTGACGAACCGCTCGTCCTCGGCATCGAGACCTCCTGCGACGAGACCGGCGTCGGCATCGTGCGCGGCACGACCCTGCTGGCCGACGCGGTCGCCTCCAGCGTCAACGACCACGCCCGCTTCGGCGGCGTCGTCCCGGAGATCGCCAGCCGCGCGCACCTGGAGGCGATGGTCCCGACGATCCAGCGCGCCCTGGACACCGCCGGCGTCAAGGCGAGCGACCTGGACGGCATCGCCGTCACGGCCGGCCCCGGCCTGGCCGGCGCGCTGCTGGTCGGCGTCAGCGCCGCGAAGGCGTACGCCTGGGCGCTGGACAAGCCGCTGTACGGGGTCAACCACCTCGCCTCGCACATCTGCGTCGACCAGCTGGAGCACGGCCGGCTGCCCTCGCCGACGATGGCCCTGCTGGTCTCCGGCGGGCACTCCTCGCTGCTGCTCAGCGAGGACATCACCAGGGACGTCCGCCCGCTCGGCGCGACCATCGACGACGCGGCCGGCGAGGCCTTCGACAAGGTCGCCCGGGTGCTCGGCCTGGGCTTCCCCGGAGGCCCGATCGTCGACCGGACGGCCCGCGAGGGCGACCCGAAGGCGATCGCCTTCCCGCGCGGCCTCACCGGCAAGAACGACCCCGAGTACGACTTCTCCTTCTCCGGCCTGAAGACGGCCGTCGCCCGCTGGGTGGAGGCCAAGCGCCGGGCCGGCGAGGAGGTGCCGATCGCCGACGTGGCGGCGTCCTTCCAGGAGGCCGTCACCGATGTGCTCACCCGCAAGGCCGTCAAGGCGTGCAAGGACAGCGGCGTCGACCACCTGATGATCGGCGGCGGCGTGGCGGCCAACTCGCGGCTGCGCGAGATGGCCCAGCAGCGCTGCGACCGGGCCGGCATCCGGCTGCGGGTGCCCCGGCCGGGCCTGTGCACCGACAACGGCGCCATGGTCGCGGCGCTCGGCGCCGAGATGGTGTGGCGCGACCGCGCGCCGTCCTCCCTCGACCTGTCGGCGGACTCCTCGCTGCCGGTGACCGACGTCCACGTGCCCGCCGCGGACATCGGCCACGGGGACTTCCACAGCCACGCCTACGACGCCCTCGGCGGTGGCGCGGCATGACCGTCGCCGCCATGTGGGAGGCCCGGGCGGCGGCCGGCCGGGGAGCCGAACTCGCCGTCTGGGCCCGGGAGTCGGCGCTGCCCGCGCTCCGCGGCTCGGCCGGGCTGGAGCGCCTCGAACTGCTCTCCGCGCCCGGCGAGAGGGTGCTGCTGATCACCTGGTGGAGCGGTGAGCCGGTGCCCGTCGCCGACCCGCCGGCCGAGCTGCTCGGCCGCCCGGCGCACCGCTGGTCCTTCACCAGCGAGCACGTCGAGTAACCCGAACGAGGGAACCGCGGCCCCGGCCGTTACCGTGCATAGCTGAGAGAAGGCTGGACGGGAACCGGGAGCGCACTGCGGTGATCAGGGACGGGCGGAGCAGGACCAGGACGTACGCGGCGGGGGTGCTGGCCCTGCTGGCCCTCGCCACCGGATGCGGCGACAACGGGGGCGGCGGCAGCGCCCCGGCCGCCCAGGGCACCGGCACCGCCCCGGCCGCGCCCCGGCCCGCCGGCGGGACGCCGGCCACCGCCGCCCCGGCCACCGCCGCCCCGACCACCGCGGCGCCGGCGGGCGCGGACGCGGCGGCCTGGGCCAAGTGGAACCTCACCCCGCTCGCCCCCGCCCCGGCGCCGCCCGCCGACAAGCCCGTCAAGCTCGAACGGACCGGCGCCGTACCGGTGTTCAGCGACGTGAAGACGAGCGACAAGGTCGTCTTCATCACCATCGACGACGGGGCCGAGAAGGACCCGAAGTTCGTCGAGATGCTGACCGACCTCAAGGTGCCGATCTCGATGTTCCTGACCCGGGACATCGTCAAGAACGACTACGCCTACTTCAAGCCGCTCCAGGCGCTCGGCAACCACGTCCAGAACCACACCGTGGACCACCCGGTGATGAGCAAGATCCCGGCCGAGAAGCAGAAGTCCGAGATCTGCGACGCCCAGTCCGCGCTCACCCAGCAGTACGGCGCCGCCCCGCTGCTGTTCCGCCCGCCCTTCGGCGACGGCGCCAACACCGCGACGCTCAACACCTCGGTGCAGCAGTGCGGCCCGCGCGCCATCGTGCTGTGGCGCGAGTCGATGCAGATACACGACATGCAGTACCAGGCGGGGGACAAGAAGCTGAAGCCCGGCGACATCATCCTGGCGCACTTCCGCGGCCCCTCGGAGCTCAAGGGCGCCACGATGACCCAGATGTTCGGCGACCTGCTGGCCCGAATACAGGAGCAGGGCTTCTCGGTGGCCCGCCTGGAGGACTACATCCAGGCGCCCGCCTCCTGACTCAGACCGGCTGCCCCAGCATCATCAGCGGGCCGTGGTCGGTGCGGCTGAGGATCACCGTGACGCTGTTCGGCCCGGACGGCTTGAGCTGGCGGCGCAGCTCCTCCGGGGTGATCGCCATCCCGCGCTTCTTGATCACCACCGTGCCGACCGCCCGCTCGCGCAGCAGCGCCTTCAGCTTCTTGATGTTGAACGGCAGCACGTCGGTGAGCTCGAAGGCGTGCGCGTACGGGGTGGCGACCAGCTCGTCCGCGGTCAGGTAGGCGATCTTCGGGTCGATCAGCCGCCCGCCCACCTGCTCGGCCACCTCGGCCACCAGATGGGCCCGGATCACCGCGCCGTCCGGCTCGTACAGGTAGCGCCCGACCGGGCCGGCGGGCGGGTCGGGCAGGTCGCCGCCGGTCAGGCTGGCGCCCTGCGGCAGCAGGGTGGCGCGGTGCGGGCCGGCGGCCCCGGTGCCGAACCAGAGCACCGCCTCCTTGACGTCGCCGTGGTCGGAGACCCACTCGGCCTCGGCGTCCTCGGGGACGGCCTCGTGCGGGATGCCCGGGGCGACCTTCAGCGCGCCGATCGGGGTCCGCCGGCCGGCCTCGACCGCCCACGAGAGCGGCGGGGCGTACGCCTCGGGGTCGAACACCCGGCCGCGCGAGGTGCGCCGGGCCGGGTCGGTGAACACCGCGTCGTAGCCGGTGACGTCCACCTCGGCGACGTCCGCGCAGCGCACCTCGACCAGTTCGGCCAGGCCCAGCGCGGCGGCGTTCGCGGCGGTGGCGGCGCAGGCCGCCGGGTCCTTGTCGACGGCCAGCACCCGGATGCCCGCCCGGGCCAGCGCCAGCACGTCCCCGCCGATGCCGCAGCACAGGTCCGCCAGTCGTCGCACGCCCAGGGCGGCGAAGCGCCGCGCCCGCCACTCGGCCACGCTCCGCCGGGTGGACTGCTCGACGCCGTTGGGGGTGAAGTACATCAGGTCGGCGTCGGCCCCGAACTTCGCCCGCGCCCGCTGCCGCAGCCGTGCCTGCCCGAACGCCGCCGACACCAGCTCCGCGGGGTGCTCCCGCCGCAGCCGGGTCGCCAGTGCCAGTTCCTCCTCGGGGGTGAACTCGCGCAACTCGGCGAGCAGGGCCTGGCCCTCGGGCGTCAGCAGCGGCTGGAGGTTCTCGGTGTCCACGGGGCCATTCTCGCCGGTCGGCGGGCTCGCGAGCGCACCGTCCGGCCGATCACCGGAGGGCGCCGGAGGAGAGCAGCGCGGGCAGCACGAACGGGGCGACCGCGGCGGCGACCGGGAGGAGCCGGTAGCCGGACCGGACGCTGAGGACGGCCGTCACGACGCTCGCCGCGAGGGCGATCACCGGGGCGGCCAGGAACGCGACGGCCAGGGTGGCCCAGGCGCTGCCGTCCCCGTCGTCGCCGCCCGCGCAGCCCGCGGCGACCGCGGCGAGGGCGCCGCGGGGTCCGGCGGCGTCCGGGCGCGCCGCCCCCCCCCCGGGCGCGGGCGGGCGGGCGCGCGCCGCGGGCGTGGGCCGGG
>NZ_JBHUAF010000336.1:0-9713 GCF_042789895.1 Kitasatospora sp. NPDC056783 | reverse complement strand
GTGGCGGAGGAGAAGGAGCCGTTCTTCAGGTAGAGGTCGACGCCGATCTTGCGGTCCGGCACGTCGCTCGGGGCCTGGTCCGGGAACCCGCCGAGCTGCTTGGGGAACTTGCCGGCCAGCGGCTTGACGGCCTTGTACATCTCGTCCACCAGTCCGCGGGCCGGGGCACTCACCCAGAGGTGCTCGGCGCCGTCCTTCTTGCCCTTGTTCTCGAAGGTGACGGTCCGGCCGAGCACGTCCTTGATCGAGTCGAGGATCTGGCCGCTGAACTCCGGGTCGACGGTGGGCGCGGTGCTCGGGGCGCCCTTCTTGCCGTCGGACTCCTTCGCCTGGTCAGCGAGCGCCTGGAGGTCGAAGGAGACCCACGTGCCGGCCAGCACGTCGCCGAGCGGCTTCATCTCGCCCGTCATGCTCCCGCGAATGTCGTCCACCGTGGACGGGTCCTCGCCGACGAGCTTGACCAGGCCCTTGGCGTCGATGTGCAGGTACCCGTGGGCGTCGGCCTGGCGGTACTCCATCAGCGGGGTGCCGCTGTGGTCCGAGACCAGGTAGGAGAGGCGGACCGACTTGTCGAGCGCCAGGTCGGTGTTCTTGCCGTCCTTGCCGGCGCTCTTGAAGGCCTCGATCTCCTTCAGCGGCTTGTCGGCGGAGACCGAGACGGAGACGGAGAGGCCGGAGAGCGACTTGGCGGTCTGCTCGTCCATCTCCCCGTTGCCGCGCCGGGCGGAGCCGACCAGGCCGGTGCCGTTCTTGGGGCCGCCGGCGTTGGCGAAGGCGACGATCTGCTGGGGGGTGGCGTCGATGGAGAAGGTGAAGCCGGCGGACTTGCCGTCACCGAGCTTGTCGAAGGCCTTGGAGGCCTTCTGCGCGGCGGACAGCTGCTCGACGGTGCCGCAGGCGGCGAGGCCGGTGGCGAGCACGGACGCGGTGACGGCGACGGGCACGGCGCCACGGGCGGCCTTGCGGATGGTGGTGTTGATGGCGCGAATCCCCTGTTCATCGGGCCCGCTCGGCGGAGCGGGCCGGTCCCTCCCCTGTGACGCCCGACGCCACAGTGCCTGCACATGTGATCACATTATCGTCAATGAGTCGCACCAATTTTTGGCCGGGGCTTTAACGATTCGGGCACCACGCGATCCGCGTGGACCCCGTGCCGGGAGCCGCCTCCCGGCACGGGGAACGCCGGAACCGCGCGGCAGGCGTCACGGCAGGTAGTACGTCAGCAAGTCGGCCGTCAGCGGCGGGAACAGCGCCCGGTGCAGTTCCTCCTCGCCGCGGGCGTAGACGTCCGGCCGGAGCCCGGCGAGCCCCTCGATCCCGTACGGGCCGAAGAGCAGCGCCGCCAGCTGGTCCGGCGCCACGCTCACGCCGCCGGCCCGGCCCAGGCGCTGCATCGTGCCGCCGGTGACGACCTTCCCGGGCTCGCCCAGCGGGACCCGGTAGTGCGCGCCGAAGGTGGAGAGCAGCAGTTCACGGTCGGCGACGTCCAGGCCCGCGGCGGTGAGGCACTGCCGGAACCGCGGGCGCAGCCGGTCGAGCAGCGCGCCCGGCTCGGGGATGCGGACGTAGTACTGCTCCGCTTCGGCGCGGGGCGCGTGGTCCAGCGAATCGTGCCAGACGGTGGCCGGCAGGGTGCCGGGCCGGTGCACCACGTGCAGTCGCGCCTCGGGCGCCGACGCGGCGACCCCGGCCAGCAGATCGAGTGCCGCCCGCTCGTCGTCGGCGGCCGCCTCGGCGAGGTGGAACTCGCCGTCGTCCACCGGCGTGGTCCGGCCCACCGCCACCACCTCGCCGTCGCGCTCGACCACCCGCAGCGTGGTCGCGTCGTGCGCCAGCAGCCAGCGCCAACGGGCGGCCGGGTGGCCCATCGCGAGGTCGAAGCCGCGCTGTGCGCGCTCCTGGAGCGCGGCCAGGAAGGGCAGGTCCGCCGCCCGGGCGGTGCGCAGCGCGGACGCGTCCCCGCCGGGCGGGGCGGTGCGCACCGACCGCGAGACCGGGATGTCGATCGCGTACTCGTAGCCGAACAGCCGGTAGAAGTACGGGATTCCGATCATCACCTGGAGTACGTGCCCGCGTGCGGCGGAGCGGGCGTGCGCCCAGCGCAGCAGCGCCCGGACCAGGCCGCGGCCCTCGTACTCCTCGTCGGTGGCGACGAGTTCGATCTGCCCGGCGGGCAACCGGACGTCGCCGAGGCGGAGTTCCTCGTCCAGCAGGGTGGCCGTGGAGACCACCCGGTCGCCGTCCACCACCACCGCGCAGGACGACCAGCCGGCGTCCGGGTCCTGGACGACCAGGCGGTGGTCGAGCGCGTCGTCCGGCACGCCGCGTTCGGCGAGCAGCGCGCCGATCTGCTCCAGGTCCTCGGGCCGGGACTCGCGCAGCAGCAGTCCGCCGGGCAGCGGGCAGGGCAGGGCGAGCGGTTCGTCAACGGTCATTCCCGGACCTTCGCACCGGTGGTTTCCGTCTGTCCAGGGAGTTCTGTCGAACGGGCGGGTGGTTCGCGGCGCCGTGGCGCACCCGCGTCGAGGCCCCGGTGCGCTACCCGCCGCGGTTCCGGCCGCCCCGTCCGCCCGCCTCCCGGAGGGTGCGCCGGGCGGCGGCGTGGACGACGAGGCCCCACAGCGGGGGCAGCGCGCCGGACAGCCAGAGGCCGGCGCGGAGGAGGGGGAAGTCCTCGTACGGCGAGGCGGGCGGTGCCCAGCCGGCCGGGTCGACCAGCACCTCGGCGGTTCGGCCGACCGAGTCCCGGCCGGAGCAGCCGGAGCCGGCGAACCGGGCGTGCGGCAGCGGCCGCCCGTCGACCCGGCGGATGTCGCAATTCCAGTTCACCGCGCCGTTCCTGGACTTGGCGCGGTGGGTGGCGGTGATCTCCACCTCGGTGCGCACCCCGCGGTGGGAGATCAGCTGCGCCCGGAGAGCGGCCGCCGGGACGGTCATCAGGAGCACGCCGACCAGGACGGCCGACGCGATCACCCAGCCCCGGGACCGGACGAACCCGATTCCGATGAGGCCGGCCGCGAGCACGAGAAGCGCGGCGACCATGCACGGGACCTGGTAGTCGGGGTTGCTCGCGAGCAGCACCAGCCCGAGCATCAGCAGCGGCGTGACGAGCCCGGTCAGCCACGCCGTCCGGCGGATCGTCCGCGGAGCCGGGGCCCGGGCGGGCCGCCGACGGATCTGTTTCGGGGGCCGGACCGCTCCTTCGGCGAGCGGTCTCTTCGGCTTCTTCCTCCGTGCCACGTTTCCCCCCGTCCGTGGTTCCGTGCTGCCCGCGACGGTGTGACCGCAACCCCCTCGGTGCGCGGTCACACGGAGAGGAGCGCCGGCCCGGGGCCGGGGCGACTACCCGGCCCGACCCGGTCGGTGACGGTTCGTCATGTACTCGGCTAGGTTGTTACCGGCGAGTTCACCGAATGCTCGCCCATTGTCCTGCTCACCGTGCCGCCGGCCAAGTTGGATACACAACATCCTCGACCCGACGGGTCCACGACATGCCCACCGGAGCCCAGATGCCCCTGTCGTCCGTTCGCCGCGCCCTCGCCGCCGGCGCCGCCGCCACCGTCCTCGCCGTGCTCGGCGCCGTCCCGGCCTCGGCCGAGAGCGCCCCGGTGAGCGCGCCCGCGCTGAACGTGCTGACGTACAACACGTTCCTGATGAGCACCAACCTCTACCCCAACTGGGGCCAGCAGTACCGGGCGCAGGCGATAGCCTCGGCCGACTTCTTCCAGGGCCACGACGTGGTCGTGCTGGAGGAGGCCTTCGACAACTCGGCCTCCGACGCGCTGATCGCCAAGGCCTCGGCGGCCTACCCGTACCACACGCCGGTGGTCGGCCGCTCCAGCAGCGGCTGGGACGCCACCTCCGGCAGCTACAGCTCCACCACCCCGGAGGACGGCGGCGTCACCCTGCTCAGCAAGTGGCCGATCCTGCGCAAGGAGCAGTACGTCTACAAGGACGCGTGCGGCTCGGACTGGTTCTCCAACAAGGGCTTCGTCTACGCGGTGCTGGACGTCAACGGCCGCCGCACCCACGTGGTCGGCACCCACCTCCAGTCCACCGACTCGGGCTGCGCGAGCGGCCAGGCGGCGGACATCCGGGCCAAGCAGCTCACCGCGATGCGCGGCTTCCTGGACGCCAAGCGGATCCCGGCCGACGAGCCGGTCCTGCTCGCGGGCGACCTCAACATCGACTCCCACGGCTCCGAGTACCAGGCGCTGCTGGCCAACGGCAACCTCGCCCCGGCCTCCGCCCGCACCGGCTGGCCGTACTCCTTCGACACCGCCGACAACTCCATCGCCGCCTACCGCTACCCGGGCGAGCCGAAGGAGGACCTGGACTACGTCCTCTACCGGGCCGACCACGCCCGGCCGCAGCAGTACACCAACGAGGTGCTGCGGGTGCACAGCGCGCCGTGGACGGTGAGCAGTTGGGGCAAGAGCTACACCTACACCGACCTCTCCGACCACTACCCGCTGGCCGCGCACTGACGGTCCGGATCCTCCGGCGGTGTGGGATGCGTCACCCGTGACACCGTGTGGGCCGTTCGGCCCCTTACGATCCTGAAAGCCGAGGTCAGGCGCCGTCGAACCACGACGGCGCCCGCCCGGCAGCCAGCGATCCGGCCCGAGGAGAAGCGCACGTGACCACCCCCACCGCCGTGCCCGACAGCTACTACCAGCGCACCGGCGAGCACAGCTACAAGCCCACCGTCCAGGCGCAGGGCGCCTGGCACCCCGACGAGCAGCACTTCAGCCCGCTCGGCGGCCTGATCGTGCACGCCATCGACCGCTACCGGGCCGGCCGTCCCGCCGACGGTCTGGCGCTGGCCCGGATCAGCTACGACATACTCGGCCTGATCGCCCTCGACGAGTTCGAGATCACGGTGGAGACCGTCCGCCCCGGGCGCACCATCGAGCTGATCGAGGCCACCGTGGTGATCGGCGGGCGCGCCGTGGTGCGGGCCCGCGCCTGGTTCCTCGCCGAACTGGACACCACCGCCGTCGCCGGCACCCACGACGAGGCGCTGCCCGCGCCCGAGGAGTTCGAGCCCTGGACCATGGGCGGGGTGTGGGGCGGTGGCTACATCGCCTCGATCGACGTCCGCCGCCGGTCGAGCGGACCGGGCCGGGCCGCCGCCTGGATCTCCAGCCCGGCCGAGCTGGTCGCCGGGGAGCCGAGCGGCCCGCACGCCTCCTTCGTCATGCTGGTGGACACCGCCAACGGCATCGCCGTGCGGCAGGACCCCACCGAGTGGATGTTCCCCAACACCGACCTGACGATCCACTTCCACCGCCGCCCCGAGGGCCGCTGGACCGGCCTGGACACCCGCGTCAGCTTCGGCCCGGCCGGGCACGGCGTCACCAGCACCGTGCTGCACGACGTCCACGGCCCGGTCGGCCGGGCGGAGCAGATCCTGACCGTCCGCCCGCTGAACGGGAGCTGACCGGGCCGGGTGGTGCGGGCGTCTCGGCCCGCACCGCCGGGGCTCCCTCAGCCGGGCAGCGCGTCCATGAAGGAGCTCACCGAGAAGACGGCGTTCCCGGCCCCGGCCGGGCCGTAGCCGGGCGGGGAGGAGAGGCCGAACTCCTCCAGCGTCGCCCGGTAGGTCCGCAGCAGCCGGATGTGGTACTCCAGCGGCGCGCCCTGCGGGTTGGCCTTGCCGAGCGGGGTGGTGGGCTCGGGGCACCAGGTGGTGAAGCGTGGGACGACGCCGTGCGACATGAAGAAGCGCAGGCCCTCCTCGGTGGAGGCGATCGCCTCGTCCACCGTGGTGAAGCCGAAGGGCCCGGCCATCTCCACGCCCGCGACGAAGTTGGGGATCACGTTCTCCGGCCCGAACACCTCGGTGGAGTCGAGGATCCGGCGGTGCCACTCGTCCCGGCCGACGTAGCGCTCCTTGCCCGGGCAGTAGAGCTCGAACAGCCGCTTGTCCCACACCTCGAAGTTGGGGTGGTAGATCCGCACGCCGTAGTCGTGGAAGCGCTGCACGTCCTCGCGCGGCAGCGCCTGGGCGACCACCTTGCCGATCCAGCGGCCGGGGAAGCGCTCCTCGATGGCCTTGGCGTACTGCCCGTAGAAGTCGGCCTCGTCCCGGCCGCCCACCTGCGAGGTGATCGCGCCGCCGGTGAGGGTGTACGCCCGGGAGGCGCGGGCGGTGTCGTGCTCGTCGATCAGCGCCAGCGCCTCCAGCACCTCCTCGACCGGCTTGACCCCGGTGTACGGGCGGCCGGCGGCCTTGTGCTGGCGCCAGTTGTGGTTGATGTCGCAGTACTGGCACTCCTCCTTGGCGCCGAAGTACTGGCAGACCCGGAACACCGTGAGGTAGATCAGGTAGCCCCACTGGATGGTCGGGGCGACCTCCATCACCGACTTGCCGTTGGCCAGGGTGTGCCGGTAGTAGTCCGGCATCGGCGGCAGACCGACGTCGGCGATCCGCGCGCCGTCCAGGTAGAGGCCGAGGGTGCCGTCGTCCCCGGCGCCGACCCGGTACGGCGAGTCCGGGTTCACCCGCACCGACACCACCGTGCGGCGCAGGCCGTACGGCCCGCCGGTCAGCACGACCTCCTCCGGTGGCCGGTTGAGCGCGGCGGCACCCAGCTCGGGCAGGGTGCGGTGGTCGAAGGAGAAGATGAAGTACGACTTCGGCTTGACCTCGCCGCCCCCGTCGGCGCCGGTGCTGCCGCTGAGCGCGGACTCGTCGAAGGCCATGCCGCCGCGCAGCAGGTCCTCCTTGATCACGGCTTCCCGGGGCACGTCGGGATAGCGCTCCATGAGCTCCTCGACGAGTGCGGTGCGGCTTCGGGTCTGGCTCTCCATGCGCGGTCTTCCTTCCTGGCCTCGTTCTCCTCGCGGTGCCCCGCCCATTCTGGTCCCCCTTACGTGCCGGACGTGCGCCGGTGCCGCCGGGGAGGACCGACTCGTCCATCGTGCTCGGCCGGGGCGGGCCCGTGCCTCGGCCGGCGGTCCCGTCGGTGAACGGGCCCGGGTCGTAGGACCGGGAGGGCGCCGTTCCGTTTCGCGGTCGAACGGTCCGTGCCGCGAGCGGCGCGGTGCGGTCGGCCTGGCCGGGACACGGGGGTGTTCACCGGGTTGACGCGCGGGGTGACGGGCCGGAACGGGCGGTCTCGCCGACGGGGCGCCCAGGCGCTGGGCGGACGGATGCACGAGAGGGGCACGTCCAAACGCCACCCGCATGAACGTTCACCCTATCGGGTGAGGAAGATCGTCCGGTGCGATGCGGAACGCGCCTTCGCGCCTACGGTAGGGGACCGAGCGGGACGGGGCCTGAACGGTCGGAGTCCCGTTCTCGGCAGTCGGGCTGACGACCCGTCACGACGTGATCCCCTCAGAGGAGGCTCCATGCCCCTGCGTGCCAGACCGGACGCCCCACCCGGGCCCGCCCCCGCCCCGGCGGTGGGCCCATGAGCTCCCCGGCGATCGACCGGATCCTGGCCGGGCCCACCGGGCTGGGCACCTCCGGCCTGCAGTTCCGGCCGCGGGTCCCGGAGGCGGAGATCGCGGCGCCCGAGGCCGCCGGGCCCGCGGTCTCGGCTGTGGAGACCGCCGTGCCCGAGGCCACGGCACCGGTGACCGCCGTGCCGGAGCCGCCGGTGCTCGCGACCCCCGGGTTCACGGTGCCGTCCGGCCACGTCCTCCCCGTCCCGCCCGCCCTGACCTCTCCCGTCGAGCCCGCGGCCGCCGAAACCCCCGGCGGCGGCAAGCCCAAGCCCGGCGACGCCGTCCCCGGCCTGTACCACCACCCGATCGCCGAGCCCGACCCGGTCCGGGTGGAGGCGCTGAGCGCGCGGCTCAAGGTCTGGGCGATGGAGGAGATCGAGCTCTACCCGCCGGAGTGGGAGAAGGACTTCGACGGCTTCTCCACCGGGCGCTACATGGTGGCCTGCCACCCGGACGCGCCGAGCGTCGACCACCTGATGCTCGCGGCCCGCCTGATGGTGGCCGAGAACGCGGTGGACGACTGCTACTGCGAGGACCTCGGCGGTTCGCCGGTCGGCCTGGGCAGCCGCCTGCTGCTCGCCCACACCGCACTCGACCCGCTGCACACCACCCCGGAGTACCACCCGGGCTGGGAGGCCTCGCTGTCGTCCGACGCGCCCCGGCGCGCCTACCACTCGGCGATGGAGTACTTCGGCCGGGCCGCCACGCCCTCCCAGTCGGACCGCTTCCGGCACGACATGGCGCGGCTGCACATGGGCTACCTGGCCGAGGCGGCCTGGGACGAGGCCGACCACGTCCCGGAGGTGTGGGAGTACCTGGCCATGCGCCAGTTCAACAACTTCCGCCCCTGCCCGACGATCACGGACACCGTCGGCGGCTACGAGCTGCCCGCCGAACTGCACGCGCTGCCCGCCATGCAGCGGGTGATCGCCCTGGCCGGCAACGCGACCACCATCGTCAACGACCTCTACTCGTACATGAAGGAGCTGTCCAGCCCCGGACTGCACCTGAACCTGCCGGTGGTGATCTCCGAGCGCGAGGGACTCTCCCGCAAGGAGGGCTACCTGAAGGCGGTCGAGGTCCACAACGACCTGATGCACGCCTTCGAGGCCGAGGCGGCGGCGCTGGCCGTGTCCTGCCCCGTGCCGACCCTCGTACGGTTCCTGCGCGGTGTGGCCGCGTGGGTCGACGGCAACCACTTCTGGCACCAGACCAACTCCTACCGCTACACCCTGCCCGACTTCTGGTGACACCACCCCCGTGGTGGGGCCACCTCCGGCCGGCGACGCACGGCCACCGATGACCGTTCCGATCATTCCCTTTGACCATCCGCTAGGAGCTGACCCATGTCCGTGACCGACGACATCACCACCCCCGGCAACGCCATCCCCGGCCCGGCCACCCCGTACCAGGGCGACATCGCGCGCTACTGGGACCACGAGGCCCGTCCGGTCAACCTCCGCCTGGGTGACGTCGACGGCCTCTACCACCACCACTACGGCATCGGCGAGATCGACCAGGCCGCGATCGGGGACCCGGCCGACAGCGAGCGCGAGAAGAAGGTGATCACCGAGCTGCACCGCCTGGAGTCCGCCCAGGCCGAGGTGCTGCTCGACCACCTCGGTGACATCCGCGCCGACCACACCCTGGTCGACGCCGGCTGCGGCCGCGGCGGCTCGATGGTGATGGCCCACCAGCGCTTCGGCTGCCGGGTCGAGGGCCTGACCCTCTCCACCCAGCAGGCCGACTTCGGCAACCGGCGGGCCGGCGAGCTGGGCATCGGCGACTTCGTCCGCTCCCGGGTCGCCAACATGCTGAACATGCCCGTCGAGACCGGCTCGGTCGCGGGCTCCTGGAACAACGAGTCCAGCATGTACGTCGACCTGCACGACCTGTTCGCCGAGCACGCCCGGGTGCTGAGCGTCGGCGGCCGGTACGTGACCATCACCGGCTGCTGGAACCCGCGCTACGGCCAGCCGTCGAAGTGGGTCTCGCAGATCAACGCCCACTTCGAGTGCAACATCCACTCGCGCCGCGAGTACCTGCGGGCGATGGCCGACAACCGCCTGGTGCCGCAGGCCGTCATCGACCTGACCCCGGACACCCTGCCCTACTGGGAGCTGCGCAACACCACCTCGCTGGTCACCGGCATCGAGGAGGCGTTCATCGAGTCCTACAAGGACGGCTCCTTCCAGTACGTGCTGATCGCGGCCGACCGGGTCTGATCCGGTAGCACCGCAGGACGGCGGCCTCCC
>NZ_JBHUAF010000335.1:0-9740 GCF_042789895.1 Kitasatospora sp. NPDC056783 | reverse complement strand
TCGGTCACTCGACGGCCCCGGTTAGACCCGGCGCCGGCCGATCCGCATGGCCGCCAGGCCCGCCGCGAGGAACGCGCCCGAGAGGCCGAGCAGGGCCGGCGAGGTCTCGCTGCCCGTCTCCGCGAGCTCCCCGTGGTGCCCGTGGTGCTCCTCCTGGTAGCCGCCCTCGTGGCCCCCGCCGCCACCCTCGTGGCCCCCACCGCCCTGACCGCCGCCCGGGTGGCCCTGGTGGTGCTCCCCGTACTTGGCGTTGTTGGTGTTGGAGTTGGAATTCGAGTTGGAGTTGGAGAAGTTGTTGGTCTGCGAGGCCGACTGACTGTTGGTCGCCGTGTTCTGCGAGGAGTTGTTCGCGTTGGCGGTGGCGCTGTTGTTCGCGCTGTTGTCGATGTTGTTGTAGATGGTGTTCTGGACGTTGACCGTCACGTTGACGTTCTGGTGCTGGTCCTGGTCCTGGTTCTGGGACTGGTTCTGGCTCTCGGACTGGTTGCCGCCGCTGCCGCCGTTCCCACCGCCGCCACCGTTGCCGCCGTTCCCGCCGTTGCCTCCACCGCCGCCGTTCCCGCCGCCGCCACCGTTCCCACCGCCGTGGCCGGGGCCGCCGTGGCCGCCGCCGCAGGGGGAGCAGGGGCACTCGTGGTGGTGGTGGCACTTCTTGCCGCCGAGAGACGACGCCATCTCGTCCAGCTGACCGAGTTCGTCGAGCATCCCGAACATCGACTCGTGGGCCGCGTCCCGGCCGCGCTCGCCGTCTTCGTCGCCCTCCTCGGCCTCCTGCTCCGCGTCGCCCGGCTCGGCCGTGGCGACGGCCGGTCCCTGGGCGGCCGGCGGCTGCGCGGCGGGCGCCGGGTCGGCGGCCGGGGCCTTGGCCGGCGCCTGGGCCACGGCGGGCGCCTGGGCAGCGGCCGGCGCCTGGACGGTGGTGGGCGCCTTGGCGGCGGTGGGCGCCTTGGCCGCGGCCGGGGCGGCGGCCGGGGCCTGGGCGACGGCCGCGGGCGCGCCGGCCGTGGCCGACTTGGCGCCGTCCGTCCCGTAGGACTGACGGAACACCAGCTTGGACGCGAGGGAGTCCCGGCTGTCGGTGTTCCAGTAGTCGGTGGTGGTGCCGCTGCCCTCCGCGGCCAGACGGAGGAGCCCGTCGACCCATTCACCCTGGGCCGCCGCCGGTGCGGCGGCTGTGTGGTGGTCGGCGGAGGGCGTGGCGTAGGCCGCGGTGCCGGCGCCCCACACGAGGGCGGCCGACGTCAGTCCGGACAGGGCCAGGGTAGTGATTCGAGTACGCATGACACTCCAGGATGATCCGCAAAACGGATCTTCTGAATACGCCTCTTCGTCACGCCGCCACGGCTCGCACCGCTGCAGAGTAACCTCATTGGCCCAACGGATTAACGTGCGTGGGGTACACCGCCCGCACCGCCCGCACGGCCCACCCGGATTGACAAACCGTCAGAGCACCTGGAGGTTCTTCCGCAGCTCGAAGGGCGTCACCTCGGAGCGGTACTCCTCCCACTCCTTGTGCTTGTTGCGCAGGAAGAAGTCGAAGACGTGCTCGCCGAGGGTCTCGGCGACCAGTTCGCTGCGCTGCATCAGGTCGATGGCCTCGCCGAGGTTCTGCGGCATCGGCTGGATGCCGAGGGCGCGGCGCTCGGAGTCGGTCAGCGCCCACACGTCGTCGTCGGCACCGGGCGGGAGCTCGTAGCCCTCCTCGATGCCCTTGAGGCCGGCCGCGAGGGTCACGGCGTAGGCGAGGTACGGGTTGCAGCCGGTGTCCAGGGAGCGGATCTCGATCCGGGTGGAGCCTTGCTTGCCCGGCTTGTACATCGGCACCCGGATCAGCGCCGAACGGTTGTTGTGGCCCCAGCAGATGTAGGACGGCGCCTCGCCGCCGGCGCCCGCGGTGCGCTGGGAGCCGCCCCAGATCCGCTTGTACGAGTTCACCCACTGGTTGGTGACGGCGGCGGTCTCGGCGGCGTGCTTCAGCAGGCCGGCGATGAAGGACCTGCCGACCTTGGAGAGCTGGTACTCGGCACCCGACTCGTGGAAGGCGTTGCGGTCGCCCTCGAACAGCGAGACGTGGGTGTGCATGCCGCTGCCGGGGTGCTCGGAGAAGGGCTTGGGCATGAAGCTCGCGTGCACGCCCTGCTCCAGCGCGACCTCCTTCATGACCAGGCGGAAGGTCATGATGTTGTCGGCGGTGGACAGCGCGTCGGCGTAGCGCAGGTCGATCTCCTGCTGGCCCGGGGCGCCCTCGTGGTGCGAGAACTCGACCGAGATGCCCATCGACTCCAGCATGGTGATCGCCTGCCGGCGGAAGTCGTGGCCCACCCCGCGCGGGGTGTGGTCGAAGTAGCCGGACTGGTCGGCCGGGATCGGCGGGGTGCCGTCGCCGGGCAGGTTCTTCAGCAGGAAGAACTCGATCTCCGGGTGGGTGTAGAAGGTGAAGCCCTGCTCCGAGGCCTTCTCCAGGGTGCGCTTGAGCACGAACCGGGGGTCGGCGAAGGAGGGCGAGCCGTCCGGCATCAGGATGTCGCAGAACATCCGGGCGGTGCCCGGGGTCTCCGAGCGCCACGGCAGGATCTGGAAGGTGGTCGGGTCCGGCTTGGCGATCATGTCGGACTCGTACACCCGGGCGAAGCCCTCGATCGCGGAGCCGTCGAAGCCGATGCCCTCCTCGAATGCCTGTTCCAGCTCGGCGGGCGCCACCGCCACTGACTTCAGGAACCCGAGCACGTCGGTGAACCACAGTCGGACGAACCGGATGTCACGCTCTTCGAGCGTCCGAAGCACGAACTGCTGCTGCTTGCCCATGGGGACAGTCTCACCTCTGCTCTTTACGCTCGTGTTACGCGCCGGAGGTCAGGGAAAGACCTCGTAAAGCGTCGACCCCATCATGGCCGATCTCCCCCCGGCACGGCAGTGCGGACCCCTCGCCCGCTTCCGCCCAGGACATCGCGTCAGTTGGACGATTAAAATCGGAGCATGCCCACTCTCCGTCTCGCCCTGTGCCAGATCGATCCCTGGGTGGGCGACCTCGCCCGCAACGGCGACGAGGTGGTGCGCCGGACCGGGCAGGCCGTGGCGGCCGGTGCGCAGTTGGTCGCGTTCCCCGAGATGGCCCTGACCGGGTACCCGGTGGAGGACCTCGCGCTGCGCCGCTCCTTCGTCGAGGCCTCCCGCGCCGCGTTGGTCGAGCTGGCCGGCCGGCTGGCCGCGGACGGGTCGGGCGAGGTCCCGGTGGTGGTCGGCTACCTGGGGCGCTCCGAGCACGCCTCGCCGCGCTTCAACCGCCCGGCCGGCTCCCCGCAGAACTGCGCCGCCGTGCTGCACCGGGGCCGGGTGGTGACCCGCTTCGCCAAGCACCACCTGCCCAACTACGGCGTGTTCGACGAGTTCCGCTGGTTCGTCCCGGGCGACCAGCTGCCGGTGCTGCGGGTGCGCGGGGTGGACGTCGCGCTGGCCATCTGCGAGGACATCTGGCAGGACGGCGGCCGGGTCACCGCCGCCCGCGAGGCCGGCGCCGGACTGCTGCTGGTCGTCAACGGCTCCCCGTACGAGCGGAACAAGGACGACCTGCGGCTGGAGCTGGTGCGGCGCCGGGCGGCCGAGGCGGGCTGCACCCTGGCGTACGTCAACATGGTCGGCGGCCAGGACGAGCTGGTCTTCGACGGGGACTCGATCGTGGTCGACGCGGACGGCCGGGTCCTCGCCCGCTCCCCGCAGTTCGAGGAGCACCTGCTGGTGCTGGACCTCGACCTGCCGGCCGCGGCGAGCGACCCCACGGACGGCCTGCTGCTGAGCGACGGGCTGCACCTGATCCGCACCGAACTGGACGGCGGGCCCGCGCCCGCGCCCGCCGGCCGGCTCACCGCCGAGGTGGCGCCCCGGCTGTCCGACGAGGCCGAGATCTGGGCCGCGCTGGTCTCCGGCACCCGGGCGTACGTGACCAAGAACGGCTTCGCGTCGGTGCTGATCGGCCTCTCCGGCGGCATCGACTCGGCACTGGTGGCGGCGATCGCGGTGGACGCGGTCGGCGCGCGGAACGTGCACTGCGTCTCGATGCCCAGCCGCTACTCCTCACAGCACTCCCGGGACGACGCGGCCGAGCTGGCCCGGCGCACCGGACTGCACTTCCGGACCGTCTCCATCGCCCCGATGTTCGACGCCTACCTGGGCGCCACCGAGCTGACCGGCCTGGCCGAGGAGAACCTCCAGTCCCGGCTGCGCGGCACCCTGCTGATGGCGATCTCCAACCAGGAGGGGCACCTGGTGCTCGCGCCCGGCAACAAGAGCGAGCTGGCCGTCGGCTACTCGACCCTGTACGGCGACTCGGTGGGCGCCTACGGGCCGATCAAGGACGTCTACAAGTCGCTGGTCTTCCGGCTGGCCCGGTGGCGCGACGAGGAGGCCGAGCGGCGCGGCGAGGTGCCGCCGATCCCGGAGCACACCATCACCAAGCCGCCGTCCGCCGAACTGCGGCCGGACCAGGTGGACACCGACTCGCTGCCCGACTACGACCTGCTGGACACGGTGCTGACCCGCTACGTCGAGGAGGACGAGGGCCGGGACGCGATCGTGGCGGCCGGCTTCGACCCGGCCGTGGTGGACCGGGTGGTCCGGCTGGTCGACACCGCCGAGTACAAGCGGCGCCAGTACCCGCCGGGCCCGAAGATCTCGGCCAAGAACTTCGGCCGGGACCGCCGCCTGCCGATCACCAACCGCTGGCGGCAGGGGTAGTACCGGGCTAGTACCTGTAGGTGGCCGCCACCGCGAGGTGGTCGCTGCCGTCCCGGGGCAGGGTGCGGGAGTCGAGCGGGTTCAGCCCGCCCTTGCTCATGATCTGGTCGATCCGGGCCATCGGGAAGGCGGCCGGCCAGCTGAAGCCGAAGCCGTCCCCGGCGGCGCCCTGGGCCGAGCGCATCTGCGAGGTGACCGGCGCGAGACTGCGGTCGTTCATGGTGCCGTTGAGGTCGCCGAGCAGCAGGACCTTCTTCAGCGACTCGGCCTGGATCGCGTCGCCGAGCGCCTGCGCGCTGATGTCCCGCTGGTTGACGGTGAAGCCGCCCTCGGCCTTCAGCCGCACCGACGGCAGGTGGGCCACGTACACCGCGAGCGGGCCCTGCGGGGTGGTGACCTCGGCCCGGAAGGCCCTGGTCCAGCCGATCCTCAGGTCCACCGGGGAGACGTCGCCGATCGGGTACTTCGACCAGAGCCCGACGGTGCCCGCCACGGTGTGGTGCGGGTAGGCACCGGCCAGCCCGGTCTCGTACGAGCGCACCTGGGTGCCGGCCAGCTCCTGCAGCGCGACGATCTGGGCGCCCGAGTCCACCAGGGTGCGGATGGTGCCGGGCACGTCGGTGTTGGCGGCGGCCACGTTGTGGCTGACCACCGTCCAGTCGCCCGGGCCGCCGCGCTTGTCGCTCAGCAGGCCGCCGAACAGGTTGGTCCAGAGCACGGCGGGCAGCAGCAGGGCGAGCAGCGCGGTGGCGGAACGGCGCAGCAGCGCGGGCACCAGCAGCACCGGAACGGCCAGGCCCAGCCAGGGGAGGAAGGTCTCCAGCAGGCTGCCGAGGTTGCCGACGCTGTTGGGCAGCCGGGCGTGGAAGGCGAGCAGCGCGGCGGTGAGCACGGCCAGCACGGCGATCAGCAGGCCGCGCCGCCAGGTGCCGCTGCCGCGGGCGTCCCGGCCCCAGTGGCGCACGCCGAGGAAGCCGCCGCGCCGCGCCGCGGGGGCCGAGTCGTCGCCGCCTCCGGGGGCCGCGATCCGCTCGGTCCTGTCCGCCTGCGCCATGCCCTGGCTCCCGTCACTCGTGCCGTCGCCGATCCGGTGCCCGGCCCGCGCGGTGCGGGCACGTACCGGACCGGTGCCGGTGTGGTCGGATTCCGGCTCAGCCTATGCCGGGACAGACGTCGGGCCCCCTGAGCGGGTTCCGGCGTGGCCCGGTTTGGTGAGCGAGGCCACGCCGGGCGGTGCGGGTCAGCGCGGCGCGAGGCCGTCGAGCAGTGAGTCGACCATGGTGCGGGCCAGCTCCGGGTCCTCCAGGTCGGAGTCGTCCCAGAGGATGCTGCGGTAGAGGATCGGGCCCATCAGCAGGTCGCCGAGCAGGTCCACGTCGAGGTCGTCGCGGAGCACGCCCTCCGCCACGGCCCGCCGCACCAGGTCCAGCGCTGCCTGGCGGCGCGGCTTGATCACCCGTTCGCGGTACGCGTTGTGGAGCTCGGGCAGGGTGTGCAGCTGGCCCAGGGCGGCCTTGAGCACCCAGCGGGTGCGCTTGGCCAGGCCGCGCCGGCGCATGTGGTCGACCATCACGATCAGGTCGGCCCGCGCGCCCTGGCCGGTCGGTTCCGGCATGGGGGCCTCCAGCTTGCCCACCACGTCGACCAGCAGGGCCTCCTTGTTGGGCCAGCGCCGGTAGATGGTGGCCTTGCCGACGCCCGCGGCCGCGGCGATGCCCTCGATGGTGAGCTCGGACATCGCGGTGCCGGCCGACACCAGGTCCTCCACGGCGGCGAAGATGGCCTGCTCGGCGGCCTCGCTGCGCGGCCGGCCGCGACGCACCGCGGTGCAGGACTGCCCGGCGTCGGCGGTCGGGGTGTCCGTGTTCATCCCCGCTGTTCTCCCTCGCTGTCCCTGGGCGCGGGGCGCCGTCCCGGCTCCCCGCGCGGTCCGCCCGGTGGGCGGTGCCCGTCCCGACGGGCCCGGGTCCTCTCTTCCGAGGCCCTGCCACCCGGGGCGCACCCGGGTGGCAGGGCCATTGTCGCTCAGTCGCACCGTGCCGCCGAGCCGTCGTCCGGCCCGGCCGCAGGTCAGGCGTCCGCGGCCGCGGACTCCCGGTCCTGGCCGCGCTGTCCGGCGACCGGGCCCGCGGGGGCGGCCGAGCGGCGCGGCAGCAGGAACCAGGCGGCGGCGGCACCGATCACCGAGACGCCCACCGAGAGCACGGACACCACGTGCATGGCGTGGACGAAGGAGTCGTTCGCCGGGGCTATCAGCGCCTCGCCCCCGGGGATGCGGGCGGCGATGGCGAGGGTGGCCTCCAGCGACTCGCCGGCCTTGTCGCGCAGGCCCTCGGGCACGTGGGTCAGGGCGTCGGACATGCCGTCGCGGTAGACGGTGGAGAGCACCGCGCCGAGCACGGCGATCCCGAGCGAGCCGCCGACCTGGCGGAACGTGTTGTTGACGGCCGAGCCGGCGCCGGCCTTCTCGCGGGGCAGCGAGGCCATGATCGCGACGGTGACCGGCGGCATGACGTGCGCCATGCCGGCGCCCATGACCAGGCCGATCACGACCAGCACCCAGATCGGCGTGGTGGCGGTCAGCAGGGCGTAGCCGACGAAGCCGAGCGCGACCAACAGCATGCCGGCGGCGGCGGTGGCGGCGACGCCGAAGCGGTCGACCACCAGCCGGGCCCGCGGCGCGAACACCAGCTGGGCGGCGGCCAGCGGCAGCATCAGCACGCCGGCCTGGAGGGCGCTGTAGCCGCGCACGCTCTGGACGTAGAAGACGCCGAAGAAGGAGACGCCCATCAGCGCGAAGAACACCACGCCGACGACCACCACGGAGGCGCTGAACACCCGGTTGCGGAACCAGGTGACGTCCAGGGCGGGGAACGCGGTGCGGCGCTCGAACAGGACGAAGGCGACCAGCGCGAGCACCCCGACCAGGGTCGGCGCCCAGGCCTCCACCGCGGTGAAGTCGGCCAGCTCGCCGCCCTTGATGATGCCGTAGATCAGCGCGACCAGGCCGACGATCGACAGCAGCACGCCGACCGGGTCCATCCGGCCCGGGTTGGGGTCCTTGGACTCGGGGACCAGGATCACCATCGCGATCACCGCGACGACCACGATCGGGACGTTGACCAGGAAGACCGAGCCCCACCAGAAGTGCTCGATCAGCAGGCCGCCGGTGATCGGGCCGATGGCGATGGCCAGACCGACCGCGCCGGCCCAGATGCCGATCGCCTTGGGCTGCTCGGAGCGCTCGAAGACGTTCATGATGATCGCCAGCGTGGCGGGCATCACGAGCGCGCCGCCGACGCCCATCAGGGCGCGGTAGCCGATGAGTTCACCGGGCGAGGCGGCCAGCGCGGACAGCAGCGAGGAGGCGCCGAAGACCACCATGCCGGCCAGCAGCGCGCGCTTGCGGCCGAACCGGTCGCCGAGCAGGCCGGAGGTGAACAGCAGCCCGGCGAAGACCAGGGTGTAGGAGTTGATCGACCATTCCAGGTCGCTCTGGGTGGCCCCGAGGCCGACCGGAGCGGGGGTCGCGATGGTCTTCATCGCGACGTTGAGGATCGAGTTGTCGAGCACGACGACGAGCAGGGCGAGCAGCAGGGTCCCGAGGATCGCCCAGCGCCGGCGGTGGATGGCTTCCGGCACGCGAGGTGGCGCGGCTGCGGTGGTCATTGGTGTTCCCGTCCGTTGGCATGACACTGGCGGGCAATTCCGAGCCGAGCGCGTCTCGTAACCCCCTCGAACCACACTAGTCGGCGATTCGATACGAGACGAATCCGTTTCGCAAAGAGGGGGCAAAGCCCGTTGCCTCCCGCGCGCCCCGGCGCCGCACGGCCCGCGCGCCCGATGTGTCGTGGATCGCACCGGGACGACCGCACCCCTCTTTGCGCCGGAGCCGGGGCGTGCAAGCATGGAGGTGATCCGGGGACGCCGTACGGCGCCACGAGACGACAACCCTTCAGGAGTCCGTTCGATGAACGCTTCTACGCCTTCGCCTGCCCAGAACCAGGCATCGACCGCCAGCCTCTACGGCGGGGTCACCAACCGCCGCGTCACCGTGCGCGACCTCGCCGCCGCCAAGCAGCGCGGCGAGAAGTGGTCGATGCTCACCGCCTACGACGCCCTCACGGCGGGCGTCTTCGACGAGGCCGGCATCCCGGTGCTGCTGGTCGGCGACTCGGCGGGCAACTGCCACCTCGGCTACGAGACCACCGTGCCGGTGACCATGGATCAGATGGTGATGCTCTCCGCCGCCGTCGTCCGCGGCACCAAGCGCGCCATGATCGTCGCCGACCTGCCGTTCGGCTCGTACCAGGAGTCCCCCGCGCAGGCCATGCACAACGCCGCCCGGCTGATGAAGGAGGCCGGGGTCGGCGCCGTCAAGCTGGAGGGCGGGGAGCGCAGCGCCCGCTCGATCGAGCTGCTGGTCGAGGCCGGCGTCCCGGTGATGGCCCACATCGGCCTCACCCCGCAGTCCGTGCACGCCCTCGGCGGCTACCCGGTCCAGGGCCGCGGCGACGAGGCGGCGCACCAGCTGCTGCGCGACGCCAAGGCCGTCCAGCAGTCGGGCGCCTTCGCGGTCGTCCTGGAGGCCGTCCCGGCCGAGCTGGCCGCCCAGGTCACCGAACAGCTGGCGATCCCGACCGTCGGCATCGGCGGCGGGCCGGACACCGACGCCCAGGTGCTGGTCTGGACCGACATGGCCGGCATGACGGCCGGCCGGGTGCCCAAGTTCGTCAAGCAGTACGCCGACCTGCGGACCGTCCTCGGCGACGCCGCCCGGGCGTACGCGGAGGACGTGCGCACCGGCGCCTTCCCGGCGGCCGAGCACAGCTTCCACTGACCCCGGCCCCACCGCGGCCCCGCTCCCACCTCCCGGGAGCGGGGCCGCCGCCGTGTCCGCACGCGCCCGGCCCGCGCTGACAGCGGCGTTTGAGCGCGCTGTTCGCGCAACCCCCACAACCCAAGGGAGGTGACACCCCGGGGGGGCAACCAGGGGGGCAAACAGGGAT
>NZ_JBHUAF010000334.1:0-9742 GCF_042789895.1 Kitasatospora sp. NPDC056783 | reverse complement strand
GGCTAGGAGTGGGCAGCGAGACGCGTGAGCCGCCACGGTTCCACCAGGCCGAGGCCGCGGACCGGTCGGCGCCACATCGGTTGCAGGACGAACCTGGCGGAGGTGGGGAACGGGCCGTCGCGGTGGACCTCGGGCCCAGCCGGGAGCGGCTCGCCCCCTTCCGCCTGTTCGAGGGACGTGGCGAACTCCCCATCCACCAGGACGACGCCCTTCGGTGCGATGTCGGCCAGAGAAGCCGCGACCTCGGTGGTGAGGCCGATCAGGTCCCCCTGGCGCCCGACCACCTCGCCGATCGCCAGTCCGATCTGGACCCGGATCGGCTCGCCGTCGATTTCCAGTGCGTCGACGAGCCTCAGAGCGATGTCGGCGGCACCGGTCGCGCTGTCCGAAGCGATGAGGATCTGGCCTCGCCCGGCCCGGATGAGCGCGCCGCCGAGTTCCGCCGCGACCGAACCGCAGATGCTCTTGATGGTCGCGACGAATTCGGCGGCATCCGCCAGCTCCATCCTCCGCATCAGGCGCGTGAATTCCTGGACCTCCGCGACGCAGACCGCCCTGGTGCCGCTCTCCACGTCGTCGGAGGGCGCCGCCTGTCGACTTCGCTCGACGGCGACCATCTCCCCCTCCAGCCTGTCGCACCTGTCCTCGAGTTCGACAGCTCGTTGCTTCGCGCGGGAGAGCTCCTCCCGTAGTGCCGCGACTTCCTGTCGCAGCCGCTCACATTCGTCCTGGAAGGCTTCGCGCTCGACGCGCAGGGCCGCGGTCGACGACTCGTCGGCGATCCGTTGGATCGCCGTCCGCCCTTCCAGCCGGCGCAACTGCAATTCGAGGTCCAGGAGGAGGCGTTGCCGGTCCTGCAACATCTCGGTGAGCGCCTGGATCTGGATGGCGGCATGGCGGGCCTGCTCGTCGGCACTCGCCAACTGGTCCTGCAGCACGTGCGTCAGGCCGGCGGGGCTGCTCCGTGCCGACAAGGCCTGCCGGTGCTGCCGGCGCGGCAGCTCCAGGGCTTCCGGTTGCAGGACCTGACCTCGATGGCTCGCCACGTCCCTCGCGAGGTCGAGGACGAACTCCCAGGGTGGAGTCCTGGACCCGTTCGGGAAACGCGAGACCGAGCCGGGATCCCTGGATCGGCGGGCGGAGTACCTGCGCACGGACACCCCGAGCGAGGCGAAGAGCGTGCGCAGGTTCTCCGTGATGGCTCTGACGTCGCTCGGAAGGTCATCGCTGAGCGGTTGCAGCATCGACTGGCGGTCAGCCTGCGTCATCGGCCCCTCCCCCATCCGGTGTTGCCACCCGGAACGGCAACGTGTGCCGGCTCTGGTGGCCGGCCTCACCGAGTGGACGCGCGTCCTGCCGGCGAACTCCGGGAGGTGAGGTGGGGAGGTCAGGCCCGGCGGGTGAGGGACCTGCGGGCGAGGTAGGCGGCGGCGCCGAGGGTGAGGACGGTGGCGCCCCAGAGGACGGAGGCGGCGGGGAGGGCGAAGGCGAGGGTGAGGCAGCCGGCGATGCCGAGGAGGGGGACGACGCGCGGGGGGCGGCCCTCGGCGGGGGTGAGGGTCCAGGCGGCGGCGTTGGCGATGGCGTAGTAGGCGAGGACGCCGAAGGAGGAGAAGCCGATCGCGCCGCGGACGTCGGCGAAGGCGGCGGCGAGGGCGACCACCGCACCGACGGCCAGTTCGGCGCGGTGCGGGACGCCGAAGCGGGGGTGGACGGCGGACAGCGGATGGGGCAGGTGGCGGTCGCGGGCCATCGCCAGGGTGGTGCGGGAGACGCCGAGGATCAGGGCGAGCAGCGAGCCGAGGGCGGCGACCGCGGCTCCGGCCCGTACCACCGGGGCGAGTCCCGGCAGGCCGGCGGCCCGGACGGCGTCGGCCAGGGGCGCGGAGGTGTGGGCGAGGCGGTCGGGGCCGAGGACGGCCAGGACCGCGAGGGCGACGGCCGCGTAGACGGCCAGGGTGATGCCCAGGGCGAGCGGGATGGCGCGGGGGATGGTGCGCTTCGGGTCGCGGACCTCCTCGCCGAGGGTGGCGATCCGGGCGTACCCGGCGAAGGCGAAGAACAGCAGGCCGGCGGCCTGGAGGATGCCGGGGAGGCCGGCGTCCATGCCGACGGCCCAGTGGCCGGTGTCGGCTTCGCCGCCGGCCAGGCAGGTGGTGACCACGGCGGCGAGCACCGCCAGGACGACGGCGACGATCACCCTGGTCAGCCAGGCGGCCTTCTGCACGCCGGCGTAGTTGACGGCGGTCAGCGCCACCACGGCGGCGACGGCGACGGCGTGGGCCTGCTCGGGCCAGACGTAGGAGCCGACGGTGAGTGCCATGGCGGCGCAGGAGGCGGTCTTGCCGACGACGAAGCCCCAGCCGGCCAGGTACCCCCAGAAGTCGCCGAGCCGCTCACGGCCGTAGACGTAGGTGCCGCCCGACTGCGGGTAGCGGGCGGCCAGCCGGGCCGAGGAGGTCGCGTTGCAGTACGCCACCACGCCCGCCAGTGCCAGGCCGATCAGCAGGCCGGACCCGGCGGCCCCGGCGGCGGGCGCGAGGGCGGCGAAGACGCCGGCGCCGATCATCGAGCCCAGCCCGATCACCACGGCGTCGAACACCCCCAGGTGCCGCCGCAGCTCCCCCGGCCCGACCGCTGTCGGCGACGAACTCATGCCCTGTACCTCTCCCGATCCGGCTGTGGTGTCGGCGCACCCTACCGGAGGGAGCCGAACGGCAGGTGGGGTCGGGAACCGGGGAACCGCGGTGGTCAGCCGGTGAGCCGCCGCTCCAGGGCGCCCAGGTCCTTCGCCAGCGCGTCGCGCACCTGGCGGGACATCAGTGGGCCGATCAGCCGGGGGCCGCCGCGGACGCGCACACGGGCGAAGGTGCCGGCCCGGGTGGGTTGGAAGGTGTAGGTGACCCGCATGGGCATCGGCCCGGCGACGGAGACCAGGTCGAGCACCGTCGGCGGGTCGTGGCGCGCCACGCGCAGCACGTGGGCGAAGGACAGGCCCAGGAAGCGCGCGGTCCGGGTGACCTCGGCGCCAGTCCCGAAGCCGCCGGTGTCGGCTTCCCGGGTGAGGGTGGCCGTGCGGATGCCCTGGGTCCACTCGGAGTCGTGGCGCCAGTCCATCGCGTAGGCGGCGACCATGGCGGGCGGGAGGGGGATCAGGCGTTCCACTGTCACGTCGAGGGGCATGATCACACTCTCCCGCCGGGCGGGCCACCGCGCTTCCCGGACTCGTCCGCGCGGAGACCGGGAAGGAGGCCTACAGCCCCAGGATCCGCTGGGCCTCGGCCCGCATCTCGACCTTGCGGATCTTCCCGGTGACCGTCATCGGGAACTCCTCGACCACGTGCACGTAGCGCGGGATCTTGAAGTGGGCCAGCCGGCCGGCGCAGTACTCGCGGACGGCCTCGGCGGTGAGCGGGTCGGCGCCCTCCCGCATCCGGATCCAGGCCATCAGTTCCTCGCCGTACTTGGTGTCGGGGACGCCGATGACCTGGACGTCGAGGATGTCCGGGTGGGTGTGGAGGAACTCCTCGATCTCGCGCGGGTAGAGGTTCTCGCCGCCGCGGATCACCATGTCCTTGATCCGCCCGGTGATGGCGAGGTAGCCGGCCTCGTCCATCACGGCGAGGTCCCCGGTGTGCATCCAGCGGGCGGCGTCGACGGCCTCGGCGGTGCGCTCGGGCTCGCCCCAGTAGCCGAGCATGACGGAGTAGCCGCGGGTGCACAGTTCGCCGGGTTCGCCGCGGGGGACGGTACGGCCGGTGGCCGGATCGACCACCTTGACCTCCAGGTGCGGGCCGACCCGGCCGACCGTGGCGACCCGCCGCTCGACCGGGTCGTCGACCCGGGTCTGGGTGGAGACCGGCGAGGTCTCGGTCATGCCGTAGCAGATGGACACCTGGGTCATGCCCATCCGCCCGATGACCTCCTTCATCACCTCGCTCGGGCAGGGCGAGCCGGCCATGATGCCGGTGCGCAGGCTGCCGAGGTCGTAGTCGTCGAAGGCCGGGTCGGCCAGTTCGGCGATGAACATGGTGGGCACCCCGTAGAGCGAGGTGCAGCGTTCGGCGGCGACGGCGGCCAGGGTGGCGCCGGGTTCGAAGGAGGGGGCCGGAATGACGACGCAGGCGCCGTGCGAGGTGGCCGCCAGATTTCCCATCACCATTCCGAAACAGTGGTAGAAGGGCACCGGGACGCAGATCCGGTCCTGCTCGCTGTAGTCGAGCAACTCGCCCACGAAGTAACCATTGTTGAGGATGTTGTGGTGCGAGAGCGTCGCACCCTTGGGAAAGCCCGTCGTCCCCGAGGTGTACTGGATGTTGATCGGGTCGTCGGGGGACAACTCGTCCTGGCGTGCGGCGAATTCCTCGACCAGGGTGGGCGCGGACCGCTTCCCGGCGGCGACCACCGCGTCCCAGGCGGGGCTCGCGATCAGCAGGACGTGCTCCAGTCCGGGGCAGCGCGGACGGACTTCCGCGATCATCCCGGCGTAGTCGGAGGTCTTGAAGCGCTCGGCGGCGACCAGTAGCCGGATGCCGGCCTGGTTCAGCACGTACTCCAACTCGTGGGCGCGGTAGGCCGGGTTGACGGTGACCAGGATCGCGCCGAGCTTGGCGGTGGCGTACTGGATGAGCGTCCACTCCGCGCAGTTGGGCGCCCAGATGCCGACCCGGTCGCCCTTGGCGATCCCGAGCTCCAGCAGCCCGAGCGCCAGGGCGTCGACGTCGGCGGCGAGTTCGGCGTAGGTCCAGCGTCGGGCGGTGGCCCGGTCGACCAGGGCGTCGCGCTCGGGGAAGGCGCGCACCGCGCGGTCGAGGTTCTCCCCGATGGTGTCTCCGAGCAGCGGGACGTCCGAGGTGCCGCAGGCGTAGCTGCGTGGGATCGGCGGGATCGACACGTTCTGGCTCCTGGGTGGCGCGGTACGGGGGACGGGGGGACGGGGGCCGGGCGGCCGCGCGCGGAAGGCCTCCGGCGCCGGCCGGGCGGCACCTCATGATCCATGCCGCCCCGGTCCGCCACCACCCCCGATCGGGGGTGCCCGGCACGGCCGCGGGCGCGGTCACGGCCGGACGCCGCCCGTTGTGCGGGTACGGCGGCTCACCGTCACCACCCGTCGTGCGGGCGCGCCGGGGGCGGACATCCGGCTCCCTTTCCCTGGTTCCGAAGTCACCAATCATTCTTTGCCAGGCTTTCCTCCAGGCCGATCCCGCCGGTGTCCCCGCGAACGAGATCGTCCCGTGATCTAGCGATGTTCGTGCGGCGAAAAACCGCCCTTGGGCGGCAAGTATGAATCGGGTTAGGTTCTCCTCAGTCCGGATCGGAAACGAATCGAGCCACCCGGGCGGCGGGCCGGGTGACCGACCGTCGCCGTGGGCGGGCGGTTCGTGAACCCCCCACCCGGCTGCGTGCGCGGCGGACCGGAATCGGCCCCGACCCGGCTTTCCCCACACCCGATGACGCGCACGCAACCCGTTCGTCTCCACCCACCGAAGGATTTCGCATGGCTGATTTCCCCGGCCGGCCAGAGGCTCCACGCCCCTCACCGGGCGTGGCCGCGCCGGCCCGTGCCGCGGCCACCCGATCGGCCGACGGCCTCACCGCGGCCCGGACCGCCGCGCGGCGACCCCGGCCCGGGCGCTCCACCGCCCGGCCCCGGGTCCCGGGCGGTCCGGCCCCCGGTCCGGAGAACCTGCTCGCCAGCGCCCGCACCAGGGCTCGGAGCGCCCACCCCGTCGCCCGGCGCGGCGGGGCCGGACCGCTCCACTCAACGATCAACAGCGCATGTCGCCATCGGGGGTCCACCGTGCCGCTCGTCAACAACCATCCGTCGGTCCTCGTCATCGAGGGGAACGTCCTGCTGCGCACCGGCCTCCAGGCCCTGCTGTCGGCCGAACGCGACCTCACCGTCCACGCCGCCGTCGGCGACGTGGACGCGGCACTCGCCGTCCTGGCCGGGCAGCCCGTGGACGTCGTGGTGTACGGGGCCGGCGAGTCGGTGGCCGCCACCGAGCGGGGCCTGGAGCGGTTGCTCGACCGGGGCGCCCGGGTGGTCATGCTGTGCCGGCAGGACCGGCCCGACGAGGTGGAGACCTACCTCGGCTCCGGGGTGAGCGCCTACCTGACCGAGGACGCGGCCGTGGACTGCCTGGTCCCGGTGGTCCGGGGCCTGACCTCGGACCGGGAGCGGGTGTACATCATGGCCTCGCGGGCCGGTCTCGGCTGGATGGCCGGACAGCGCGGCTGCCGGCTCTCCGGCCGCGAGCGGGAGGTCATGGGCCTGGTCGCGAACGGGCTGAGCAACTCGGCCATCGCGGGCCGGCTGTGCATCTCACCGGGCACCGTCAAGCGCCACCTCAGGAACGTCTTCGTCAAGCTCAACGCGGTTTCCCGGATCGACGCGGTGAACAAGGCCAGGGCGGCGTCCCTGCTGGTCCCGGCCGGACGGGCCTGAGCGCCTCGGGTCCGGCACGGCCGACGGCCCGGACCTCCGGGTGCCGCCCGTCCCGAGCGGACGGGCCCCGGGACGGACCGGTCCCGGCGCGCACCGGCGCCGGGCCGCACGGGCCTCAGGCCGACCGGGCCCGCAGGCCGTCCTCCACCGCCCGCGCGGCGAGCGCCTGGAACTCCCTCCGCGCGGGCGCGGTGCCGCTGAGCAGTTCGTTCTGCAGGTCCCTGAGCGGCTGGGAGGGGGAGATTCCGAGGTCCTCGTCGAGCCGGCGGTAGAGCGTCCGGTAGACGTGCAGGGCCTCGCTGCGGCGCCCGGCGGCGTCCAGGGCGATCATGAGCTGCTCGTGGTACCACTCGTTCCACGGGTGACGGAGTGCCAGGAGCCTGAGTTCGGGAACCAGTTCTCGATGTCTCCCGAGGTGCCGGTCGGCCAGGATGCGGCTCTCCAGCGCCCGCAGCCGCATCTCCTCCAGGACGGCGACGTGGCCGGCGAGCAGACTGCCCGCCGGAATGTCCGCCAGCGCGGCGCCCCGCCAGAGGTCCAGGGCCCGCCGCAGCCGGTCCGCGGCCTGCTCGGCCCGGCCGGCGGCGAGCAGCCGGTCCCCCTCCTGGTGCAGCCGCTCGAACTCCTGGGCGTCGAACTCCTCCTCGCCCAGCAGCAGCACGTAGCCGGGCGCCTTGGTGAGGATGACGTCGCGGCCCAGCGGACGGCAGAGCTTGCGCAGTTGGTAGATGTAGGTCTGCGCGGTGGTGATCACCGTCCGGGGCGGGTCACTGCCCCAGATCTCCTCGATGACGAGGTCGAGGTCGACGATCCGGTTCGCGTTCACGAGCAGGATCGCCAGGGTCCAGCGGACCTTCAGCGCGCTCGGGGTGCACGGAATTCCCTTGTCGAGGACTTCCAGCGGGCCCAGTATGTTGAACTTCACGGTGCCTCCGATGTCGCCCGGATTTCTCCTCGGCCCCAGGTATATCCGGGCCTCCGGCGGGCCCTCAAGGGGAACCCGCACAAGGTGGCACCCGGGCAATTCCCGGGGGGCACATCGCAATTCCGAAACGGCCCGACAAACTGTCCCGAGGGAAACACCCCCCGCCGATCGACCCCCGCCGATCGGCTGGTCGATCGTCAAGTTCTGTTAGACTCCGGCCGGTTGGCCCGACTGGGCCACGACAGGCGCCAGACTCACGAGGAGAAGGACGTGCCCCGAAAGATCCGTGTCGCTCCGGTAATCCGCACGAACACCGAAGAACTAGGGGACACACGTCTTGACAAGCGTGAACATCGGAATCCTGGCCCATGTCGACGCCGGTAAGACCAGCCTGACCGAGCGGCTGCTGCACACCGCCGGCGTCATCGACCGCGTCGGCAGCGTCGACCGCGGCGACACCCAGACCGACTCGCACGAACTCGAACGCCAGCGCGGCATCACCATCCGCTCCGCGGTGGTGTCCTTCACCGTCGGCGACGTCAAGGTCAACCTCATCGACACCCCCGGCCACCCGGACTTCATCTCCGAGGTGGAACGGGCCCTCGGCGTGCTCGACGGCGTGGTGCTCGTCATCTCCGCCGTGGAGGGCGTCCAGGCGCAGACCCGGCTGCTGATGCGCACGCTGGCGAAGCTGCGCATGCCGGTGATCCTCTTCGTCAACAAGATCGACCGGATGGGCGCGCGTCACCAGGACCTGCTGGACGAGATCCGCGCCGAACTCGCCCCCGACGTCGTACCGCTGACCCGGATCGAGGGGCTCGGCACGCCCGGCGCGCGGGCCTTCCCCCGGACGGTCGGACCGGACGACCCCGGCTTCGCCGCCGAACTGGCCGAGGCACTGGCCGAGCACGGCGACGACTTCCTGACCCGCTACCTGGAGGACGAGTCCTCCCTCACCCCGCGGGACTACGCCGAGGAGCTCGCCCGGCAGGCGCGGGAGGCCGAGCTCTACCCCGTGCTCTTCGGCTCGGCGGTGGCCGGCGCCGGCATCGACGCGCTGGTGGACGGGATCACCAGACTGTTTCCGGTCAATCACGGCGGCACCGAGGGCACGCTCCGGGGCACCGTGTTCAAGATCGAGCGCGGCTGGGCGGGCGAGAAGGTCGCCTTCGTCCGGCTGCGCGGCGGGTCGCTCGGGCCGCGCTCCAAGGTGTCCGTGTTCCGGCGCGACCAGCACGGCGCCGTCACCGAGCTGCCCGGCCGGACCACCGTGGTCGAGGTGTTCGACCGGGGCTCCGCGGTCGTCGAGGCCCACGCCGGGGCGGGCGACATCGCCAAGGTCTGGGGGCTCAAGGGCGTCCGGATCGGCGACCGGCTCGGCTCCCCCGACGGGCTGGACGGGGAGCACCTGTTCGCCCCGCCGAGCCTGGAGACCGTGATCCGCCCGGCCCGGCCCGGCGCGATGCCCGAACTGTACGACGCGCTCTTGCAGTTGGCCGACCAGGACCCGTTCATCAACGTCCGCAAGGACGACGAGGAGCAGGAGATCGCGGTCTCGCTCTACGGCGAGGTGCAGAAGGAGGTCATCGCGGCGACGCTGGCCGACGACTTCAAGCTGGACGTCTCCTTCGAGGGCACCCGGATCATCTGTGTCGAGCGCCCGATCGGCACCGGCGAGTCGGTGGAGGAGATCGACTACCGGAGCAAGACCTTCTTCTGGGCCACCGTCGGCCTGCGGGTCGAGCCCGGGGAACCGGGCTCGGGGGTCGTCTTCCGCCGCTCGGTGGAGCTGGGCTCGCTGCCGCACGCCTTCCACAAGGCGGTGGAGGAGGCCGTCCGGGCGACCCTGCACCAGGGGCTGAACGGCTGGGAGGTGCTGGACATCCTGGTCACCCTCACCCACACCGGGTTCGCCAGCCCGGTCAGCGCGGCGGGCGACTTCCGCAAGCTCACCCCGCTGGTGCTGATGAACGCCCTCAAGCAGGCGGGCACCCAGGTGTACGAGCCGGTCAACCGCTTCGAGCTGGAGGTCCCGGCCGAGAACGCCAGCACCGTCCTGCTGAACCTGGTGGAGTGCGGCGCCACCCCGGAGACCACCCGGGGGCAGGGCGGCAACTGCCTGGTCGAGGGGACCATCCCGGCCCGCACGGTCCAGGAGTTCGAGCAGCGGCTGCCGGGGCTGAGCCAGGGCGAGGGCCTCCTCGTCACCCGGTTCCACAGCTTCCAGCCGGTGGTCGGGCCGGCCCCGAGCAGGCGACGGACCGACCTCAACCCGGTGGACCGCTCGGAGTACATGCTCCGGGCTTTCGGCCGGATCTGACGGCGGGCCGGTGAACGGCCGGGGGCCCGTCCGCCACGTGGCGGACGGG
>NZ_JBHUAF010000333.1:0-9752 GCF_042789895.1 Kitasatospora sp. NPDC056783 | reverse complement strand
GTGGAGCGGCCGGGGGCGGCACATCCGCCCCCGGCCCGGACGGAGGGAGCGGTCATGACCGACACCGACACCAAGGCGGGCGCCCCGGTGCGCGAGGGCAGCCCGGACTCCGCGGTGGACCGGGTGGCCGACTTCTACGGGGCGTACGTCGACGCCGTCTCCGACGGCACCGACGACCTCGGCGGCGAACTGCGCGCCCACTACCTGACCGAGGACTTCCGCCGGCGGCTGGCCGCCTGGGAGGAGGCCAACCACGCGGACGGCGTGCTGCGGGCGCAGGACGTGCCCACCCGCTGGGAGGTGCGCCACCACGACTCGGGCGCCGGGCACCTGTTCACCACCGTCACGCTGACCTGGGGCACCGGCCCCGACGCCGGGCACACCCGGCTGGCGGTGCAGAGCGACCTGGGCACCAAGCTGATCTCGGACATCGAGGAGGGCTGACCGCCGCCGTCCGCGTAGCGCCCCGCCGCTCCCGCCCGCGCCCGCCCCGGCCTCACCCCAGGGCGGCGGCCAGGCGCTCGGGCAGGGTCGCGTACGGGCGGCACTCGACGACGGGCAGCGCGTGGGCGCGGGCCTGGGCGGCGAGCCAGTCGCTGTAGCGGGCGCTGACGGCGGCGCGCTCGGGCTGCGGGCCGCAATCCGGTTCCCGGTCCGCGTAGTTGGCGACGATGCTGCGAGGGTCGTCCTCGTGCAGGAAGACCGCGCGCACCCGCCGGCCCGCCGCGGCGGCCTCGCCGACGGCCCGGGCGGCGGCGGCCGGAGTGAGGTAGTCGCCCTCGACGATCGCGGGCACGTCCACGGTGAGGCGGTTGCGCACCACGCCGAGCACCGCGTCGTCCAGGGCGCGGGCGGTGGCGATCTGGAGTTCCAGGACGCGGCCGACGTCCAGCGCGTCGGGGTCGGGGAGGGCGGAGAAGTGGTGCAGGCCGGGGTGGCTGTCGGCGCTGGTGGCGGCCTGGAGGGCGGCGACGACGTCGTCGAACTCGACCACGAACGCGCCACGCTGGTCGGCGAGACACGCCGCGGCGCGGCTCTTGCCGAGACCGGAGGCGCCGCCGATCAACAGCACCTCCCACGGAGCGGTGGCGGTGGGGCCGTCGGGGCGGGAGAGGCGCGAGAGGTCGTCGTCCATGGGCCCACGCTAGCCGGTCGCCGATGACCGGCAGCGGGCGCACCGTCCTGATGGTGGTGCGCGGCAACAGCGGCTCCGGCAAGTCCAGCGTCGCCGCCGCCCTGCGCGCGGCCCACGGCCGGGGCCTGGCCGTGGTGGCGCAGGACAACCTGCGCCGCACCGTGCTGCGCGAGCGCGACGTGCCGGGCGCGGCGGCCCCCGGACTGGTGGGCACGGTGGCCCGCTACGCCCTCGACCACGGCTTCCACACCGTCGTCGAGGGCATCATGGCCGCCGACCGCTACGGGCCCGTGCTGGCCGCCCTGGCCGCCGGGCACCGGGGCCTGACCCGCTTCTACTACCTGGACGTGCCCTTCGAGGAGACGGTGCGCCGGCACGCCACGCGCCCGCAGCGCACCGAGTTCACGCCCGCCGAGATGGCCGGCTGGTACCGGGAACGGGACGTGCTGCCGGGCGGCGTGGAGCGGGTGATCGGGCCCGGCAGTTCGCTGGAGGCCACCGTGCGCCGGGTGCTGGAGGACACCGGGCTCGCCCCTCCGGGGTGGATTCCGTTGCCCTGACGAGGGCGCGGCACGCCAGGGCGCGGCGCTCAGGCCCGGTCGCGGGTGGTGGCGCGGCGCACCGTCCAGGGCAGGGCGAACCAGAGCACCGCGAAGATCGCCGCGATGACGCAGGTGATCGGCACCGCCACCGCCGTGCCGAGGACGACGTCCAGGACCAGCAGCACCGCGCCGCTCAGCGAGCAGGCGAGCAGCAGCAGGCCGGCCTGGGCGATGCGGGCGGAGACGGTGACGATCCGCTCCTTGCCAGGGTGGCGGTACAGGCCCCGGTGCAGGGCGACGGGGGTGGCCAGGACGGCCGCGGAGACGACCGTCAGCAGCAGGGTCACGACGTAGATGTCCTGCTGGGCGTCGGAGAGTTGGCCGAAGCGCGGGGTGAAGGCGACACCCAGCAGGAAGGCGAAGACGATCTGCACACCGGTCTGGAGCACCCGCAGCTCCTGGAGCAGCGCCACCAGGCGCCGTTCGGCCCGCACCTCCGGGTTCCACCAGCCGGGCGGGGGAGCGGAGGGGGTGCTCCTGCGGCCGGGCGGCGGCGGGGCGTCGGGCGGGGGAGCTGCGCTGGTCATGCGCCAGCTTCTCACGGCCCGGCGCCCACGCCGGGCTCCGCGCGGGCGGGCACGGGGCCGGGCCGGCCCCGGCCCCGGAACAGGCCCGGGACGGGCCCGGGGCCTTGAGCTGAAGCCGACTTGAGGTCCTAGCCTCCGTGGTGCGCGACCGAAGTCGGCCGCGCCACCCACCGCGACCACGGGGAGCCCGCGCCATGACCACCACGACCACCACCACCGTCGCCACCGTCACCGACGAGGCCTTCGCCGCCCTCGCCCAGCGGGTCCGGGTCCTCACCGACCGCGCCGACATCACCGGCCTCATCGACGGCTACCTGCTCAGCCTCGACACGGTGCCCCACACGGGCGGACGCTTCGACGAGGCGTGGGCGCGGCGCCACTTCACCCCCGACGTACGGATCACCACGCCGGTGGGGGAGCACCAGGGGATCGACGGACTGGCCGAGTCCGAGCAGGCGACCCTCGCGAAGTTCGAGCGCACCCAGCACGTGGGCGCCAACTACATGATCGACCTGGACGGGGACCGGGCCGCGGTGCGCTGGAACGCCGTCATGGCGCACGTCCACCCCGCCGCGACCCAGCGGGCGCGGAACGAGGAGCCCGGCGGCCACTTCGACGTCGGCGGCACGTTCACCGGCGAGGCGGTGCGCACCCCCGGGGGCTGGCGCCTGCGCAGCCTGGAGGTGCGGGCCGTGTGGACCAGCGGCACGGGACCGCTCGTCCTGACCCCCAGGGCCGAGGAGACCCTGCGCGGCCTCGCCGGCGGGGCCTGCTGAGGCGCGCCCCGGACCCCGGCGCTTGCGGGCCGGCCGCGCCGCGTGATCGGATGGCGCCGGCATCGCGTGCCGGTGGCGGACCGCGCCAGGCATGGAGGTGCGCGACCGAAGGGACCGCCCCCCGTGGCCTCCCCCTCCCGCGGCGAGGACCGTACCGCCGCCCTCAGCCTTCAACTCTCCAGCGCGCACCAGGACCTGCGCCGCCGGCTCGCCGGCCTGCGGGCGAACCTCGGCCGCCCCCGCCCGGACGGCGACGGCGACGACGCGCTCCGCGCCCACTGCCTGGCCTTCTGCACCGCCCTGACCAGCCACCACCAGGGCGAGGACGACGGCCTGTTCGCCCGACTCCTGCGCGAGAGACCGGACCTGGCGCCGACCATCGCCAAACTCGTCGAGGACCACGGCCTCATCACCCGCATCCTCACCCGGGTGCGCGACCTCGCCGACCGGGCCGCCGCCACGGAACCCGGCACGGGCCTGGAGGCGATCGGACGCGAACTCGACGGCCTCGCCGCCATCATGGACTCCCACTTCGGCTACGAGGAACGCGCCCTGCGCGCCGCCCTCGACGCCGGCGTCCACGACGACGGCTGGTCCGCACCCGTCCTGCGCTTCCGCGCACCCCCGGCCCCGGCCCCGGGGAACCCCTCGCCGTAAACCCCCCGCCCCGCCCGGCCCCCGCCCCGCCCCGCCGCGGGGCCCGGGGCCCGGCGCGCCGCCGCCGGGGCCCGCCCGGGACGGCCCCGATGCGCCGTGACGTCGGCCGCAGCCCGTAGGCTGGGCGGGCCGCAGGCGGCACGGACCGTCACCAGCGGGGCGCGACACGACAGGAACGGGCAGGCACGGGCACATGCAGTTCGACGACCAGGGAGACCTCGACACCTCGCAGGTGGACGACCGGCGCGGCATCCCCGGCGGGAAGGTCGCCATCGGCGGCGGGGCCGTGGGTCTGCTCGCGGTGCTGTTCGCGGTCGTCCTCGGGGTCGACCCGCAGCTGCTGGGCCTGTCCTCCGGCTCCGGCTCGTCCTCCTCCCCGGGCGTGCGCACCGCCGGGGAGGCGCAGAAGGAGTGCAAGACCGGCGCCGACGCCAACAAGCGCCAGGACTGCCGGATCGTGGCCGTCACCAACAGCCTCCAGGACTTCTGGCGGGGCGAGCTGCCGCGCGCCGCCAAGATCCCCTACAAGAACGCCGAGACGGTGCTGTTCACCGGCCAGGTCTCCACCGCCTGCGGACCGGCGACCTCGGCGGTGGGCCCCTTCTACTGCCCGGGCGACAAGAAGGCCTACTTCGACCTCGGCTTCTTCAACGAGCTGTCCGCCCGCTTCGGCGCCAAGGGCGGCCCGTTCGCCGAGTCCTACGTCGTCGCCCACGAGTACGGCCACCACATCCAGACCCTCACCGGCGCCATGCAGAAGGTCGGCAACGACCGCCAGGGCGCCACCAGCGGCTCGGTGCGCCTGGAGCTCCAGGCCGACTGCTACGCCGGGGTGTGGACGCACCACGCGACCACCACCCCGCAGCCCTCCACCGGCCGCCCGCTGATCGCCTCGCTCACCGACCAGGACATCGCCCTGGGCCTGGACGCGGCCGCGGCGGTCGGCGACGACCGGATCCAGCAGCAGGCCACCGGGCGGATCAACCCGGAGGCCTGGACGCACGGCTCCGCCGAGCAGCGCAAGGCCTGGTTCACCACCGGCTACCGCAGCGGCGACTTCGCCCAGTGCGACACCTTCTCGGCCCCCAAGCTGTGACCGCCGCCAAGCCGTGACCACCGCCAAGCCGTGACCACCGCCGAACGGTAGCCCTGCCGCGCCGTGGCCCGGCCCCCGGCCGCCCTCCGCCGCGGCGCCCCCTTCCGACGGCACCCGCCCGTGGGACGGGCCGTCCGGAACCGGACGGCCCACCCCCGTTCGGGATGATATGACGGACCTTCACGGGTCTCCCACCGGATGATCACTTGGCTGCCGTGATCCCGACCCCCACAGGACGGGGCGGTCCACTCCAATTCCCTTCGCACACCCACCGAGCTGCGAAAGGCCACCACCCCGATGACCGGACCCGCCGACCGCCCCACCCCCGACCGGATGCTGCGCGAGGCCGCCGCCCGTCTGGACCGGCGCCGCTTCCTGACCGTCACCTCGGCCGCCGCCGCGCTCGCCTTCACCGTCAACCTCCCCGCCGCGCACGCCGAGGACAACGAGATCGCCCCGCGCGCCATCGGCGACAACCCCTTCACCCTCGGCGTGGCCTCCGGCGACGCCACCCCCGAGGCCGTCGTGCTCTGGACCCGCCTGGCCCCGCGCCCGCTGGAGCCCGGCTCCGGCATGCCCGCCACCGGCTCCGCCAAGGTCGGCTGGGAGATCGCCCGCGACGAGAAGTTCCGCCGCGTCGAGCGCCGCGGCACCGCCCGCGCCCACGCCGAGTTCAACTACGCCGTCCACGTGGACGTCGACGACCTCGCCCCCGCCCACCAGTACTGGTACCGCTTCACCGTCGGCTCCTGGACCAGCCCCGTCGGCCGCACCCGCACCCTCCCCGAGCGCGGCAAGAAGCTCGACAGCGCCCGCATCGCCTTCGTCTCCTGCCAGGCCTACGAGGACGGCTACTTCACCGCCTTCCGCCACCTCGCCGGCGAGGACGTCGACGCCGTCTTCCACGTCGGCGACTACATCTACGAGTACGGCATCGACGCCGCCGGCGGCGACCGCAAGTACACCGACCGCACCCTGCCCGCGTACTTCAACCACGAGACCACCACCCTGGAGGACTACCGGCTGCGCTACTCCCTCTACAAGACCGACCCCGACCTCCAGGCCGCCCACGCCGCCCACCCCTGGTACGTCACCTGGGACGACCACGAGGTGGAGAACAACTACGCCGCCGGCATCCCCGAGAAGAACCAGGACCCGGCCCCCTTCGTCGCCCGCCGCGCCGCCGCCTACCGCGCCTACTGGGAGAACCAGCCGCTGCGCATGCCCCAGCCGCGCGGCACCGAGCTGACCCTCTACCGGCGCGTCCACTTCGGCCGGCTCGCGCAGTTCGACATCCTCGACACCCGCCAGTACCGCGACGACCAGGCCAACGGCGACGGCTGGCAGTACCCCACCCCGGAGTCCGAGGACCCCAAGCGCACCCTGATGGGCGCCACCCAGGAACGCTGGTTCGCCGACGGCCTGCGCCACTCCAAGGCCACCTGGAACGTGGTGCCCCAGCAGGTCGTCTTCTCCCGCCGCAAGAACACCACCGCCGAGCGCTCCAAGCTCTCCATGGACGCCTGGGACGGCTACCCGGCCGCCCGCGAGCGCTTCCTGAAGGCCGTCGACGCCTCCGGCGTGAAGAACCTCGTGCTGCTCACCGGCGACGTGCACGTGGCCTACGCCCTGGACGTCAAGCGCGACTTCGACGACCCGGGCTCCCGCACGGTGGGCGTGGAGTTCGTCGGCACCTCGATCAGCAGCGACGGCGACGGCGAGGAGAAGCCGTCGAACTGGAACAACCTCATGTCCGCCAACGCGCACATGAAGTTCTACGACGGGCGCCGCGGCTACACGGTGCTCACTCTGGACCGCCGCCGGGCGCGCGCCGACTACCGCGTCGTCGACCGGATCACCCGCCCCGGCGGCGTCCTGTCCACGGCCGCCTCCTTCGCCACCGAGGCCGGCAACCCGGGCATCCGCCCCGCCTGACGCCCCCCCGCCCCCCGTCGCCTCCCGCCGCCTCGCGGGAGGCGGCGGGAGCGCCCGACTCCGCTCGCGGGCCGGGCGGACGCCCGCACGCCGGAGGGTCAGCCGGCGGGGGCCCCGGCGGGGGCGGGGACGACCCACAGTTCGGAGGGGCCGTTGATGATGGCGGACTCCACCCGGGCCGGCGCCGGGCGGGAGCAGTCCAGGACGGCACCCGGGTAGGCGCCGAAGAAACCGGCCAGGGCCACCTCGGCCTCCAGCCGGGCCAGCGGCGCGCCGAGGCAGAAGTGCGGGCCGTGGCCGAAGGACAGGTGCTCCTTGTCGGGCCGGGTCGGGTCGAAGTCGTCCGGCCGGTCCGGGTGGACCTGCGGGTCGCGGCCGGCCGCGCCGAACCCGAGCAGGATCGGCTCGCCCTCGCGGATGACCACGCCCTCGCCGAGGTCGATGTCCGCCAGCGGGTAGCGCAGCGGCAGGTGCATCACCGGGCTCTCGTGGCGCAGGGTCTCCTCGACGACGTCCGTCCAGGCGAGGGCACCCGCGCGGACCAGCGCCAGGTGGCCGGGGTGGGCGAGCAGCGCCTGGACGGCGCTGGTGATCAGGTTGACGGCGGTCTCGTAGCCGGCGCCGAGCATCAGGAAGAGGATGTCGCGGGACTCCTCCTCGGTGCGGTCCGTCCCCTCGCCGGTGGCGACGGCGGCCACGTCGCTGGTGAGGTCGGGCCCGGGCTCGCGCCGCTTGAGCTCCAGCAGCTCGGCCAGCACCACGTTGATCGCCGCCCGCGAGCGCAGCATCCGCTCGGGCGTCTCCGTGGTGGTCAGCAGGGTGTCCATCGCGGTGCCGATCGGGGACCGCAGGCCGGCGGGCACGCCGAACAGGTCGCAGATCACCGTCATGGTCAGCGGCAGCGACAGGGCCCGGCGCACGTCCACGGCCCCGCCGGGGCCGAGCGCGGCGAACGCGCCGACCAGGGCCGCGGTCGTCGCCTCGATCCCGGGACGCAGCGCGGCCACCCGGCGGGGCGAGAAGGAGGGCGCCATCTGCCGCCGCCGCGACCGGTGTTCGTCGCCGTAGAGGTTGAAGAAGTTCCGCTGGAACGCGATCGGACCCATCGGCCACCCCTCGGGCACCGAGGCCAGGCCGGGCCAGTGCCTGCGCGGGTCGCGGGAGACACGCGGATCGGTGGCCAGGGCGCGGATCACCGAACCGCGGGTCACGGACCAGGCGATGATGCCGCCGGGCAGCTCCACCCGCACGGCGGGCCCGGCGCCGCGCAGCCGCGCGTTCTGCTGGTGCGGGGCCCGGGCGGTCATGTCCAGCACCGGGCAGCGGTGGTCGTCTTCTGGAGCCATGAAAGTCGCTCCTCGGGGTCTTCCGGGGTCTTCCGGGATTTTCCGGGGCCTACTCGGGGGCGCCGCGGCCCTGTTTCCCGTTGTAGAGCGGCCGGGCGCACCCGTCAACGGGGCGTCGGCCGGACGGCCCCCGCGCAGGTGCGCACGGCGTGCTCCCACAGGTCCAGTCCGGCGCGCAGGAGTTCGCGCACGGCCGCGCCCTCCTCGGCGGTCCAGGCCTCCTCGCCGGAGGCCGGGTCGAGGGGCTCGCCGCCGAAGAGCTTCTCGTAGGCGCTGTCGTGGACCGGTCCCTGGGCGGGCAGGCGCGGGCCGTCCGGGAGAGCGCGGGCGAGGTCCTCGAAGAAGTTCCAGGCCTCCAGCAGCAGTTCGGGCAGCCCTGCCGGGGTGAGGTGAGGGGGCTCGACCCACCGTCGCACGGGGTGCAGGTCCAGGGTGTTCTCGCCCTCCCAGACGATCTCCGGGCAGTGACGGTCGCAGTACTCCCGCAGCGGCGCGCGTTCGGCGAAGGCGAGGAGCCTGCCGTGTTCGTCGGTGAGCACCAGGTCGGGGTCGCCGTCGCTCTCGCCCTCGCCGGAGCGCCAGATCACGGTCAGGTCGCCGTCGCGGGTGCGGATGCGGTACGGGAAGTGGTCGGCCATGAGGGTCCCCCTGGAGCTGTGGCGGCGTGCGCCGCGCCGGCCATCCTGCCCGCTCCGGGCGCCGGGGCGGAACCGGGTTCCGCCGCCGGGGTGCGGCCGCCGGGGCGCGGGGCGGGCCCGCACGACCGGTCACACCGGCCGGAACCGCAGGGCCAGGCCGGGGCGGGTCTGGGCGGCGAGCGGGAGGTCGTCCTCGTGGACGGTCGCGATGACGGGGTAGCCGCCGGTCACCGGGTGGTCGGCGAGGAAGAGGATCGGCTGCCCGTCCGGCGGCACCTGGAGCGCGCCGGGAACCGCGGCCTCGGAGGGGAGCTCGCCGGAGCGGACGCGGCGCAGCGCCGCCCCGGCCAGCCGCATGCCCACGCGGTCGCTGTGGTCGGTGACGCGGTAGGGGCCGGCGCACAGCGCGGCCAGGGACTCGGGCGTGAACCAGTCGTCGCGGGGACCGGGCAGGATCCGCAGGACGGGTTCGGCGGGCAGCGCGCGCTGGGGGGCGAAGTCCGCCGCGGGCCAGCCGGCCGTCAGGTCCCCGACCGGCAGGAGGTCGCCGGCGGCGAGCCGGGCGGGACCGATCCCGGAGAGCGTGTCGGTGGACCGGGAGCCGAGGACGGGCGGCAGGTCCACGCCGCCGCGCACGGCGAGGTAGACCCGCAGGCCCTCGGACGGGACGCCGACGGTCAGGCGGCTGCCGGGGGCCAGTCTGACCGGGGCGTTCAGGTCGACGGCGCGGCCGTCGGCGTGGGCGGGGCAGGGCGCGCCGGTGAGGGCGACGGTGGCGTGGTGGTCGACGTCCAGGACGAGGCCGCCCAGGGGCGCCTCGAGGGCCGCGGCCTCCTCGCGGTTGCCGACGAGCCGGTTGGCCAGGCGCAGGCTGCGCCGGTCGGCGGCTCCGGAGCGGCCGACGCCGAGCGCGGCGTGGCCGGGGCGGCCCAGGTCCTGGACGGTGGCGCCGAAGCCCGGGCGGATCACCCGGACGTGGCGGGTGGGGGTCGTGGGGCTGCCCGTCATGGGTCCTCCGTGCGGGTGGGGTGGTGGTGGGT
>NZ_JBHUAF010000332.1:0-9754 GCF_042789895.1 Kitasatospora sp. NPDC056783 | reverse complement strand
GCGACTGTCCACGACTCGGCCGGGCGCGCACCGCTCCGGCCCCCCGGCGGCCGCCGGACGGCGGGCCTGGTCAGGCTAGGGGACCGGTGCGCCGCGGCCGGACGGCGCGCGGGCCGACACGCCCGGGGTGCGCCCGTACGGCCCTGCCCGGCCACGGACCGGCCCCGGCGGCGCGGCCGGGCCCCCGTCGGCGCCCGGGGCCGGGCGCGGCGCTCTGCACAGACCTCGCCGAACACGCGAGGATGTCCGCGCGCACCGACACGGCGGGCCGGCGCCACGAGGCGCACCGCCGGTCGGACCGACGCACCCACGGACACGGGCAGGACCAGGAAGCCGGCCGGGAGTCCGGCCGCGGAACACGGAGGTCACGGTGGCGGAGCCCAGTCGACGGAGGATTCTGGGCCTGGGCCTGATGGCGGCGGCCGTCACGTCCTGCGGCCCTCGCCGCCCGGATCCGGCCGCCGCCCCGGACCCGTCCGCCCCGCCGTCCGCCGGGGCCGTCGCCACCGGCCCCAGCCCGAGCGGCACCCCGAGCGGTCCGTCCGCCGAGGGGCACGGCCGCCCGGAGGGCGAGCGCTCCCTGCCCGGCAACCCCGACTGGGAGATCACCGACCCCGGCCCGGACGGCGCCATCGAGGGCTTCGCCGACCGGGTCAGCGTGCTGCCCGGCGAGACCTTCGGGCTGCACGTCTCCACCCCGGCCGCCGCGTTCACCGTCTCCGCCTACCGGATGGGCTGGTACGACGGCGCCCGCGCCCGGCTGGTCTGGCGCCGCGAGCACGTGGCCGGTACCCGGCAGGCGCCGCCGCACGTGGACCCGGTGACCCGCACCGTGCTGACCGGCTGGCAGCGCACCCTCGCGGTGGACACCGCAGGCTGGTCCGAGGGCGCCTACCTGCTGCGCCTGGACGCCGAGGACGGTTCCGGCCGGCGCTACGTCCCGCTCACCGTCCGCTCGGCCACCACCGCCGGCCGGACCGTGGTCATGAGCGCCCCGGCGACCTGGCAGGCCTACAACGAGTGGGGCGGCCACAGCCTCTACAACGGCCCGACCGGCGGTCTGGCCACCCGCTCGCTGGAGGTCGTCTTCGACCGGCCGTACGACTACGACCACGGCGCCGGCCTGTTCCTGGTGTACGAGGCACCGCTGGTCGCCCTCGCCGAGCGGCTCGGCCTGCCGCTCGCCTACACCACCGGCATCGACGTGGCCCGCGAGCCCGGTCTGCTGGCCGGGGCGAGCGCCGTGCTCTCGCTCGGCCACGACGAGTACTGGTCGCCCGAGCAGCGCGCCCACGTGACGGCGGCCCGGGACGCCGGCACCAACCTGGCGGTCCTGGGCGCGAACTGCTGCTTCCGCCGGGTCCGCTTCGAGCCCACCGACCTCGGGCCGGACCGCACGGTGGTCTGCTACAAGGACGCCTGGGCCCAGGACCCGGGCCACCGGGCGGGCGCTCCGGCGACCACCGACTTCCGGGCCGGCCCCGGCGCCGACCCGGAGAGTTCGATGCTCGGCGTCATCTACGACGGTTATCCCGTGGACGCCCCGTACGTGGTCACCTCGCCCGGCCACTGGACCTTCGAGGGAACGGGCGTCGCCGCCGGGGCGTCCTTCCCGCACCTGGTGGGGGTGGAGTACGACCGGGTGGACACCGGCTTCCCCACGCCCCGCCCCATCGAGGTGATCGCCCACTCCCCCGTGGTCTGCGACGGGCGGCACTCCCACTCCGACACCGCCTACGCCACCGTGCCGAGCGGGGCCGGGGTGTTCGCCACCGGGACGATGCGCTGGGTCGAGGCGCTGGAGGCGCACGGCCCCGGCGGCGGCCGGGCCGACCACGGCATCGACTCCCACGCCGGTGACCTGGTTCGCCGGGTCACCGAGAACGTCCTGCGCGCCTTCGCCGCCGGGCCGGCGGGTCGCACCCGTCCGGCCCAGGACAACCTGGCGGCCGTCTACGGCACGGCGTAGCGGGGCCGGTTCAGCCGGTGGTGGGCGGGGTGAAGGTCTCCACGGGGCCGAAGTCCGAGTAGTGCTCCTTCGTCACGACCCGCTGACCGGCGACCACCGTGGAATGCTCGGCGCGGACCATCCGGCCGAGCCGGTCGATCCACAGTTCGCAGTCGACCCCCTCCGTGCCCGCGTTCTGCTGCCCGCCGTTCCCGTAGCACGGGTCGGCGCGGCGCATCTCGGCCGGCGAGAGCCGGGCGGCCAGGTGGTACACCGGCACACCCGCTTCGGTCTCCATGCCCTTGCGGGCGGCGGGCCCGGCGTCCAGCAGCACCTTGACGAAGCCGGCGGTGATGTCGGCGTCGTTCCGGGGGGCCACCAGGGCCTTCGGATCCGTCGTCCACCGGGGCCGGTCCTCCGTCTTGTCCCGCCGGTGGCGGACCCCGTCCGCAGTCACCTGTTCCTCCCACATCACGACCTCGGACCCGCGGACGGTCTTCGTCTCCGACCGGGACCCCTCCTCGGAGGTGTTGTGGTTCGTCCGGCCGGTGGTGGTGAACACCTCTTTCTCGGGTCCCTCGCCCGTCTCGACGACCATCTCGAAGGCCGTGACGTACGGCTCCCGGAAGCCGTGGGCGATCGCGGCCGCCGGATCGAAGGCACCGCTCGCGTCGGCGGGTGCGCCGACCGCCGCGGTGGAGGTGGGCACCGGGGAGGCGCCGTCCGAGCTGCAACCCGTGACCGCGAGGAGCAGGGCCGTGGCGGGCAGGAGGATGGCACGACGGGACGTCACAAGTGTTCTCCGGGACTACCGTTCCGAGTGTCTGCGGCCCGTCACCGTACCGCATCGCGGTCGAACGGGCTTGCGCCCCTGCCCGGAGCACCGGGAGGCGTGAGGCCCCGATACACTCACACGGTCCAACCACCGTAAATCATCAGGAAATCCGACCGGTACGGCAGCGTGCCGTCGGCAAGGGCACGAGGGAAACAGAACATGGTCGAGGCCTCCCCCAAGGTCGTTGTGGTCGTCCCCACGTACAACGAGCGGGAGAACCTCCCGGTGCTCGCGGGTCTGCTCGCGGAGCTTCCGGTGCCCGACCTGCACCTGCTGGTGGTCGACGACAACTCCCCCGACGGCACCGGCGAGATCGCCGACAAGCTCGCCGCGGACTCCGACGGCACCGTGAGCGTGCTGCACCGCACCGAGAAGGACGGCCTCGGCCGGGCCTACCTGGCCGGCATGGCCAGGGCCCTGGACGACGGCGCCGACATCGTGGTGCAGATGGACGCCGACCTCTCCCACCCCGCCTCGGCGATACCCGCGATGGTCGAGACGCTGCGGACCGACGGCACCGCCGTGGTGCTGGGCTCCCGCTACGTCCCCGGCGGCTCGACCGCCGCGGAGTGGCCCTGGCACCGCAAGGCGCTCTCCGCCTGGGCGAACCTCTACGTCAACACGATCCTCAGCCTGGGGGTGAAGGACGCCACCGCCGGGTTCAAGGCCTGGCGGGCGAGCACCCTGCGCGCCATCGACCTGCCGACCGTGCGCAGCAACGGCTACTCGTTCCAGGTCGAGATGAACTACCGGGTCGTCAAGCGGGGCATGACGATCCGCGAGGTGCCGATCCGCTTCGAGGAGCGGATCGAGGGCGCCTCCAAGATGAGCATGGGCGTCCAGGTCGAGTCCGCGCTGGCCCCCTGGAAGCTGCGCTTCGACCGCGACAGCTGACGGCCGCCGGTCCGGGTCGATGCGGTCGTACGGGTGCCGTACGGCCCGGCGACCGGTGTGAAGCGCCGCCGCGGGGAAAGAAGGGCGGCATGGCCCTTCTCCCGGAGTCCCTCACGGACCTGGTCCGCCGCTGCGCCCGAGACCCCTTCGTGGTCCAGACCGTCCGGGCCACCGTCGCGGCCACCATCGCCTACGCGGTGGCGACGCGGCTCAGCAGCGAGCCCGCGCCGCTGACGGCGCCGCTGACCGCGCTGCTGGTCGTCCAGGTCACCGTCTACTCGACGCTCAAGACCAGCGTCCGACGGGTCAACTCGGTGGTGGTCGGGGTGCTGATCGCGATCGGGTTCAGCGCCGTGGTCGGGCTCTCCTGGTGGAGCCTCGGGCTGATCATCCTGGCCTCCCTGGTCGTCGGCCGCTTCGTCCGGGTCGAGGAGTTCGTCCAGGAGGTCGCGATCAGCGCGATGCTGATCCTGGGCGTGACCAAGCTCGCCTCGCAGGCCTGGGACCGGGTGCTGGAGACGCTCATCGGCGCCGCCGTCGGCCTGCTGTTCAACCTGGTGTTCGCGGCACCGGTCTGGGTGGACACCGCCGGGGAGTCGATCGAGGACCTCGCCCGGCGGGCCCGCCAGCTGCTGCTCGACATCGCCGAGGAGCTGGGCCGCCCCACCCCGGTGGCCCGGGCCGCCGAGCGGCTGCACGAGGCCCGCCGGCTGGACCAGGCCATCGCCGACGTGGACGCGGCGCTGCGCCAGGCCGAGGACAGCCTGCGCTTCAACCCCCGGATCAGCGAGGGGCTGCTGTCCCGGCTGGTGCTGCGCACCGGGCTGGACACCCTGGAGATCTGCGTCGTGGTGATCCGGGTGCTGGCCCGCTCGCTGACCGACCTGGCCAAGCGGCGCGGGCCCGACCAGGAGCTCTTCCCTCCGGACGTCGCGGTGGGGCTGGAGGAACTGCTGGAGCACGTCGGCGGCGCGATGGTGAGCTACGCGGTGCTGGTGACCACCCAGGTCAGCCGCAACGCCGAGGAGGCGGAGGAGCGGCTGACGGCCGAGCTGGCGGCGGCCTGGACCTGCCGGGACAACGTCGCCCAGGTGCTGCTGCGCAAGGTCCAGGAGCACCCGGAGGCCTGGCAGCTCCACGGTTCGATACTGGCCGAGGTGGACCGCATCCTGGACGAGATGGACCTGGAGCACCGCGGCCGGCGGCTGATGGAGGAACTGGACCGGGCCTCGGTGGCCAACCAGGAGCGGTTCTCCCGCTACGCCTGGCTGCGCCGCCTGGTGCGCGGTGAGCGGGCGCGCGGCGACCGGGCGGCCGTCACGGCGGAGCGCCCGGCGGCGTAGCACCGGAACCTCCGCCGTGACGGGGCCGTGCGGCCGTGCGGCCGTGCGGTTGTGCTCAGGGCATCAGCCAGGGCTGCTGCGGCAGCGGGTGGCCGGTCTCCAGGTAGGTCTTGAGGTTGGCGAGCACCGCCGACCAGCCCTGTTCGGCGTCCGCCCGCGCGGCCTCGTCGCCGAGGTTCTCGTGGGTGACGGTGAGCCGGGTGAGGTCCTGCCAGCCCTGGATCTCGAAGGTGACCCTGGAGGGCCACCCGGTGCGCTGCTCCTGGGGCCCGGCCCAGGTGGTGACCAGCCGGTGCGGGCGGTCGGCCGCCTCGACGCTGCCGATCACGTCGGCGATGCCGGAGCCGTCGGCCCGCTGGTGCTCCCAGGGCGCACCGGGCAGCCAGGTGGAGACGTTGCGGTGGCCCCAGTAGACGCCGGACTCATCGGCGTTGGTGAGCGCGTGCCAGACCCGCTCGGGGGTGGCCCGCAGGTAGGTGATGCCGCGGTGGCCGAGGGCGGTCACGGCCTCACCCCTCGGCCGCGTCGAGCAGCGGCTGGATCTCGATCTTCCGCATCCGCAGCATGACCGCCATGACCCGGGCCGCCCTGGCCCGGTCCCCGTCGCCGATCAGGTCGAGCAGCACCCGCGGGGTGATCTGCCAGGAGAGGCCGTAGCGGTCCTTGAGCCAGCCGCACGGGCCGTCCTGGCCACCGTCGGCGGTGAGCTTCGCCCAGAGCTCGTCGACCTCCCGCTGGTCGTCGCACTCCACCTGGAGCGAGATCGCCTCGGTGAAGCGGAACTCGGGGCCGCCGTTGAGGGCCGTGTACGGGCGGCCGGCGAGCTCGAACTCGACGGTCATCACCGAGCCGGCCTGGCCGGGGCCGGCGTCGCCGTAGCGGGTGGTCCTGACGACCCGGGAGTCCGGGAACAGCGTGGTGTAGAAGGCGGCGGCCTCTTCGGCCTGGTGGTCGTACCAGAGGAAGGTGCTGATCTTCTGCATGTGCCCGACGGTAGCGGCGGGCCGCGACCGGGCCACCGAGCCACGGCCGGGGGTCACCGGATCGGCGCCCCCGGCGGGTTGACCACGCCTCAGTGCACCCAGCCCGCGTAGCGCTGGGCGAAGCGCCGGCCGGTGTGGGCGGTCACGACGACGTCGTAGCGGCCTTGCCGGTCCAGCGGCCAGGCCAGGTCGGCCTGCTTGCCGGGCTTGACCCAGACGGTCTGCGCGCTGCCCGCGAAGTCGTTGGGCGCGGCGGTGAAGGCCACGTCGGTCATCCCGTCGTTGGCCAGTTGCAGGGTGAGCTCGCGGTTGCCGCGCAGGTCCGCGGTGACGATCGGCACGCCGACGTCGTTCTGGCCGTCCTGTCCGTCGCGGACCACGGCGCCGGCGAAGCGGCGGACGAAGCCGTCCGGGCCGTGCACGGTGAAGTCGTAGCGGCCGCCGGTCGCGGCGGCGTCCCAGACGTACCGGGCGGTGGCGCCGGGCGCGACGGTGTACGGGGTGCCGGAGAAGGGCAGCAGGATGTTCGGGTAGACGGTGTAGGGGAAGGCCACCGAGCCGTCGTTGCTCATCACGCAGGTGACCTTGCCGGTCTTCCGGTCCACCTCGACGTCGGCCCACGGCTGGTACGGCAGCGGGCGGTGCGGTCGCTCGCCGCGCTCCTGCGCCGGCATCGCCTGGGTTCCGACCGCCGGCAGCGCGACGCCGGGCAACTTGGTGCCCGCGTCGGCCCTGGCCATCAGGGCCTTGGTGTCGGGCAGCACCGGGATCGAGTACTCCGGGGCGGCGAAGTCGAAGCAGCTGGTGAGGTCGCCGCAGACGGACCGGCGCCAGGCCGAGATGTTGGGCTCCGCCACCCCGGTGACCAGCTCCATGAAGCGCAGCACCGAGGTGTGGTCGAAGACCTGGGAGTTGACCCAACCTCCGCGCGACCAGGGCGAGATGACCCACAGCGGCACCCGGTTGCCAAGGCCGATGGCCCGGCCGTGGGTGAACTCCTCGGGGGTGCCGGGCTCGGGGGTGGGCGGCACGACGTGGTCGAAGTAGCCGTCGTTCTCGTCGTACATCACCAGGAAGACGGTGTGCCGCCAGACCTCCGGGTTGGACATCAGCGACGTCAGGGCCTGGTCGACCCAGTGCGCGCCGTAGGCCGGGCCGGCCTCCGGGTGCTCGGAGAACAGGTAGGGCGCGACCAGCCAGGAGACGGTCGGCAGGGTGCCGTCCTTGCAGTGGCGGTCGAAGTCGGCCGGGTCGAACTTGGTCATCGCGTTGACGTACCGCGGGTCGTCGTGCGGGAAGGCGTGGAACTGCCTGAAGTAGGAGAGCGCGTTGTCGTCGTAGTCGCCGGTGCGGTCGTCCTTGCTGGGGTTGTGGTAGACCCGCCAGCTGACGCCGGCCGCCTCCAGGCGCTCGGCGTAGGTGGTCCAGTCCGCGACGGGGTTGTCGGTGACCGGGGTGTTGTCGATCCACGGGCCGGTGGTGCCGTCTCGGCCGGGGCCCGAGGTACCGGTCCACAGGTACAGGCGGTTGGGGTCGGTCGGGCCGGCCAGCGAGGTGAAGTAGGCGTCGCAGACGGTGAACGCGTCGGCCAGGGCGTACTGGTAGGGGATGTCGTCCCGGGTGAAGTAGCCCATGGTGCGCTCGCCCTTGGCGGCGATCCACTTGTCCATCGCGCCGTTGTTGATGGCCTGGTGGCCGGTGGCCCAGTCGTGCGGGAGGCCACCGGCGTTCTGCGCGTTGTACTTGGCGGTGTCCATCCGGTACGGCAGCATCACTCCGCCGTCGCTGCGCCGGTTGTCGGGCTGGCGGAACACGTCGGTGCCGTCCGGGAATCGGAGCGCCTGCTTGTCGCCGAAGCCGCGGACGCCGGACAGGGTGCCGAAGTAGTGGTCGAAGGAGCGGTTCTCCTGCATCAGGACGACGACGTGCTTGACGTCCTTGACGGTGCCGGTGAGCGGGGAGCCGGGCTTGGGGCCGGCGGCCGGGGCCGGGGCGGCCTCCGCCTGGGTGGCCGCCAGACCGGTCAGGGCGGTGGCGCCGACGGCCGCGGTGGCGCCGACGAAGGTGCGGCGGGAGAGCTCGGGCATGGCGAACTGGCCTCTCGGGGCTGGGGTTTGGGGAGCCTGGGCGCTCGGAGTCAGCGGGTTCGGAGCCGGAGCGCTCGGAACCGGAGGACTCGGAACCGGAGGGCTCAGAGCTGGAAGGTGGCGACCGCGGCGGCGGTGTCGGAGGGCCACTCGTTGGCGGCGGTGCCGGGCTCGGGCTGCGGCCAGTCGGCGACCAGGGTGTGCGCCTCGACCAGCTTCAGCGGGCCCGCGTACTGGACGTAGTCGACGCGGTCCTGGGGTTCCGGACGGTCGCCGCGCCGCTTGCGGGTGGGCGACCAGGTGGCGCCCGGGGCCTTGACCGGGTCGCGGTTCTCCTCACGGAAGGTGTCGGTCAGCCCGGCGGCCTGGAGCGCCGCGGTGACCGGCCAGGCGAGCGCGCCGACCCCCTGGTGGGCGGCGGCGGTGGCGGCCGTCCAGTCCCGGTGCGAGGGCGAGGAGAGCGCGCCGGCCAGCACCACCGGGGTGCGCCGGGCGATGTCCGCGCGCACGGCGGCGGCCAGCGCCTGGGCCTGCTTCAGCCGCGGCGAGAGTTTCTCGGCGGCCACCACCTCGGCGGCGGTCCGGCCGTCCTGGACGGCGTAGGGGCCGTAGCCCGCCTCGTCCAGGTGGGCGGCCCAGAAGCGCACGGTGCGGCCTCCGGGCAGCCGGAGGGTGGCCGCGGCTGCGGGCAGGTCGGCGGTCGGCGGGGTGATGTCGGTGAGCGGGTGGCGGCTGAGGATGCCGACGCTGCCCGGGCTCTGGTACGCGTACCAGCCGAGGGCGTCGGCCAGGGTCGCGGCCCGTTCCCCCGCGGTCTCCTGGAGGGCGAGCACGTCCAGACCCTGGGCGAGGACCACTCGCAGTTGCTTCTCCAGCGCGTCGGTGTGGGCCGCGCCCGCGTCGTGGAGGTTCCAGCTGGCGGCCTTGAGCCGCGGCGCCGCGGCCGGGTCCACCACCGGGACGAGGACCGTGACGGTGTCGATGGCGCCCGCGCTGTCCTTGACGCCGACGACGACCGTCTCGGGGGTCTTGCCGGGGGTCGCGGGCGCGGTGCCGGTGAGCGTGCCGTCGGCGCTGACGGAGGCCCAGGCCGGGCCGCCGACCTTGCGGTACGCGGCGGAGCCGGGCGGGTTGCCGGCCGGGCGCGACCAGAGGCCGCCGACCTTGACCGCCACGGCGGCGCCCGGGGCGACGGGCGTGGCGGTGAACGCGTCGACGGCGGCGTGCGGGCGGACGACGGCGGGCTTGGGACGGAAGCCGAACGGCTCGGTGCGGGCGAGGACGCCGTATCCGTCCTTGGCGAGCAGGTAGGCGGTGTACGGGCCGCCGGTCAGCGCGGAGGTGTCGAGCTGGACCTCGCCCGAGGTGCCCGGGGTGTACTTCCACAGCAGCGAGCCGCCGTTGCCGGGCTGGCGGCCGTCGTCGTAGATGCCGACCCAGTTCTTGGCGTCGGGGGCGTCGGTGGTCCAGCGGAAGGTGAGCCGGTCGCCCTCGGTGGGGCCCTCGGCGGGGTTGCTGGAGGAGCTGAGCGTCAGGGCGCTGCCTGCGGCCACGGTTGTCCTGTCCGCCGCCCGGAGGTCCGGGGCCGCCGGGGACGGCGCACCGGTGCCGGGTCCGGCTGGTCACGGAGGCTGGGAGGAGGCGCCCACAGTTGGCTGTACAAC
>NZ_JBHUAF010000331.1:6133-9775 GCF_042789895.1 Kitasatospora sp. NPDC056783 | reverse complement strand
TGTCCAGGCCGGCCTGCCGCGCCACCTGGTGCATCCCGCCGAGGAGCAGGCCGGAGAAGCCCCTGCGCTGGTAGTCCTCCGCGACCTCGATGCCCAGCGCGACCAGGGCGCCGGCGGGCCGGCCCGCGTCCCGGTCCGCGAACGCCCGGGCGATGGAGTCGTCCAGTCCGGGGCCGAGGTCGGCGGCCGTGCCGTCCCAGGTGCGCGGCAGCGAGCGGCCGGCTCCCGCCACCGCCTCGCGCTCGTCGTCGTACAGGACGAACTGGTACTCGGGGAAGTCCTCGAACAGCCGGTCCCAGAAGTCATCGTTCACATCGCCGTGCAGGTTGTACTCGGGCACGATGCCGGCGAACCGTTCCGGCATCTTGTCCCACAGCTCGGGGCGCTCCGCGTGGGTCACCACGACCAGGGCCATCGGGTTGTCCTCCCTCTCCTGTGAATCCCGCGGTTACGCGGGGACCTCGACGTCCCAGACGATGACGATCGGCAGACCCTCCCAGGCCGCCCGGGCCGCGTCCGCGATGAACTCCTCGTAACCGCCGGGCGCGAGACGCCCGTTGAAGAGCGGCTCGTGGAGGCCCCGCACCCGCAGCCCCGCGTCCGTGAACGCCTTCAGGTAGTGCCCGGGAAGGTGCACGTGGTTGCGGACGAACGCGAGCTCGTCGGAGCCGTGCACGAAGACGCACTGCCCCTGGAGGGCGATGACGAACGGGTGCAGGTCCGACACCAGGATCCGCCCGCCGGGGCGCACCACCCGGGCCAGCTCGGCCACGCCGGCCGACACGTCCTCGAGGTGGGTCATCGCCAGCGAGCAGACCGCGAGGTCCACCGAGTCGTCGTCGAGCGGCAGGCTCTCCAGACGCCCGGCCCGGAACTCGGCCTCCGGGGCGCGCTCGCGGGCCTTGGCGAGCATCTCGGGCGACTGGTCGACACCGATGGTCCGGTGGCCGCGGGCGACGAGGGCGCCGGTCTGACGGCCGGTGCCGCAGGCGGCGTCGAGGGCGGTGCCCACCGGAAGGGTGTCCAGGATTCCGTGCAGCACGGGCTCCTCGACCTCGATGTACGAGTTGGGCAACGAGTCGTAGACCACCGACCAGGAGGCGTAGCCCTCGGCGACGTCGAGTTCGCTGACGTCGACCCCGCCGTCCGGCAGCCTCTCGTCGCCCGCGGCGAAGCGCCGGATCTCCTCGACGCGTTCCTGGAGGAACTTCTCGTCGCCTCCCAGGGCGTTGCGGAGGAGCGCCAGCCCCTCGATCCCCAGGACCAGTTCCCGTGCCCTGAATTCATGACTCATGCGGACTCCTCATCGATGGCCGTGGACATCGGATTCGCGGCAGCCGGCGGACGCGGCTGGATTCCGGCCTACCCACCCCGCGGAGCACGGACCCGGCCGCTCGATCGGCTGTCCGAAAGGCGGCCCTGAATGACCGGTTCACGGCATTGTCGCGCCATATCCGCGAAACCCCTGTCAATTTCTCCGAAATCGACCAGAATGCGTATTCGACGATCGGCCGATCCACCGGGAGGAAGAATGATAGAGGGATATCTCGGCAGGGAAAGCGTCACCTCCGGGGGCGAGTTGACGCTCCACGTCTCCACCGACGCGCCCCGGTTCCGGCTGAGGTTCTACCGGCTGGGACGCGAGCTGGAGCCGGTGGCGGAGACGGACTGGCACCCGGGCTCGCTCCACCTGCCGCCCCCGCACCCCGACGCCGTCCCCGGCCGGGCCTCGCCCGCCGAGGACTGGGGCTGGCCGCCGCTCACCCTGCCCGTGCCCGAGGACTGGACCCCGGGAATGCACCTGGTCCAGTTCGTCGAGGACGACGAACTCCCCCTGCTCGACGCCTCGACCGTCGAGGGCCCGGCGCGCGAGTTCTTCGTCGTGCGGCCGAAGCGGGCGGGCAGCCGGTCCACGATCCTCTACAAGAAGTCGACCTTCACCCGGCACGCCTACAACCGCTCCGACCGCCCGGGCGAGGACCGCGCCGCCAGTCTCTACGACCACCCCGTGTACCTGTCGGACGCGAATCCCCGCGGACACAAAGTGAGCCTGCGCCGACCCGGCGGAGTCATCGATCTCGCCTACTGGGACGCCCCGTTCATAGCTTGGCTGGAACGCAACGGCTATCCGGTCGAATTCTGCACCGATCTCGACCTCCACGAGGACCCGGAACTACTGTCCTCGTACGGTCTTCTGCTCAGCGTCGGCCACGACGAATACTGGAGCGACGCGATGCGCGCCCATGCCGAGCGATTCGTCGGGGACGGCGGGAACATCGCCTTCCTGAGCGCCAACACCTGTTGGTGGCGAATTCACGTGACCGACCGGAACACCGCTTTCGTCTCCGACACCGACCACCACGTGGGCGACGACTATCCGCACCTTCCGGCGACCGACCAGTGGTGGCCGGCGGCACCGGACGGAGTCGGCCGCCCGGAGAACTCCCTCACCGGGGTGAGTTTCCGCAACGGCGGAATGTGGGCGAGCCCCGGAGGATGGCCCGGGGACCGTCCGCGCGACGGGTACACCGTGCAGCACGCCGACCACTGGGTCTTCGCCGGCACCGGGCTGCGCGACGGCTCCGACGGCTCCGGACCCGACCGCCTCGGCGCGGGCACCGCGCTCATCGGGTACGAGTGCGACGGCGCCGCCTACACCCGGGACGCCGACGGGGTCGCCCACGCGACCGGCGAGGACGGCACCCCGGACTCTTTCCTCATCCTCGGCATCCACGTCCTCGAACCGGTCCACGAGGACTTCCACGACTTCAAGTGGAGCCACTGGAACGGCCCGGCCCGGGAGCCGGGCCGTTCCCCGAGGGCCGCGACGATGGGTGTCCACACCGCCGGCGGCACCGTGTTCACCGCGGGCACCACCGACTGGCCGGTGGTGTGCGGTCACGAGCAGGACGCCGGTGTCGTCCGGATCACCCGCAACCTCCTGGAGCGGCTGCGGCACCGTACGACGCGTCCGTGAGCAACTCGCGCAGTCCGCGGATCCGCACCGCCCCGCTCGGCAGGGGCGGCTCGGATCCGCGCACCGCAGGGTCCGGCCGGCACAGGTGGACGGACCGCATCCCGGCGTCGAGCGGGCCGATGACGTCGGGTGCCCACATGTCGCCGACGAACAGCACCTCGCCGGGCGGCAGGGCGCACCGCTCCAGCAGCACCCGGTAGATCAGCGGGTGCGGCTTGCGCGCCCCGGCCCGGGCGGAGCCGACGACGAAGTCGACCGCCGGGCCGAGGCCGGCCTCCTCGACGCAGTCCTCCAGGTTCCAGAACCAGTTGGAGCACAGCCCGATCCGCAGCCCCCGGTCACGCAGTTCCCCGAGGACGGGACGGACGTCGTCGAAGAGCTCCAGCCGGACGGCCTTCATGGCCCGGTCGATCTCCCGGACCAGGCCGTCCAGTTCGCCCTCCGGCACCCCGCAGGACCGCGCCCTGCGCCGAAGCCTCTCCAACTCCCAATGGTGATAGGCGAGTTCACCAACGGAGTGGACCGCGTATTCCTCCCCCTCGCGGGGGGGCCCCCGCCCCCGGGGCGCCCCGCGGGGGCCCCGGGGGGGGGGGGCCCCGCGGGGGGAGATGACCCCGTGTTTCGGGGGGCGCCGGTGGGGCCAACCCCCCCCCCGGCCCGTGTAA
>NZ_JBHUAF010000331.1:0-6123 GCF_042789895.1 Kitasatospora sp. NPDC056783 | reverse complement strand
ACCGCCCACTGGTCGCCCCAGCGGGCGCCCTGGGCGGCGAGGCCCCGGCGTTCGAAGATCGCACGGTGATCGGGCGGCAGCGGTTCGACCATCCGCGCCAGCGTCCCGTAGAAGTCGAAGACGACGGCACGGACCTCCGGCGCAAGCACCCCGGACACCCGACCGGCCTCAGTAACGGCCGTGCCGGCGCGGGAAGTAGTCCTGGAGCTCGCCCTCCCGCTCGATGTCGACCGTCGCGCAGTGCAGACCGCCGCCGAACGGCCCGACCGCGCGGAACGGCACCGGCACGATCTCGAAGCCGTACGAGGACAGCTGCTCCGAGAGCTTGACCTCCTTCTCCTCGATGCACAGGGTGTTCTCGTCGAGGTTGAGCATGTTGCCGGCCAGCCACGGGCTGCAGAACGACAGCTTCGGCGGGTGGTCCCAGCTCGCGGGCTGCACCGCTTCGATGATCTCCCAGTCGTTGAGCCGGAAGAACTCCATCAGCTCGGCGTCCGCCAGCCGCTCGCCGCAGTGCAGCACCAGGCCGGGGCGCAGCGGCACCCAGGTGGCGTCGATGTGCAGCGGGTGGGTGTTGGTGGAGGTGACGGCGTGCACCCGGTGGTCGGGGAAGTGGCGCTTGAGCCACTGGTAGCCGCTCTTGTTGGTGACGAAGGACAGCTGGACGAACAGGTCCTTGCCGAAGCGGGCGACGTCGGCCGCGTCGAACAGGGGCTCGGCCTCGGTCAGCACGAGGTCGTAGTCGCGGACCCGGGCCAGCTGCACGTCGGTCGGCAGGTCGTTGTAGGTGTCCCAGAACTTCGTGTTGTACGAGGCGTCGGTGAGCCGCGGCTTCGGGGCGGCCTCCCAGCGCATGCGCTCGTCGGAGTCGAACAGGTTCTGCAGCAGGGGCCGGTAGGCCAGGTACTCGTGCCAGCGGCTGCGGTACGACATGGTCGCTTCCAGGACCTCGTTGCCGACGGTCAGCAGGATGTCCCGGGGCGGCATGCAGCCGAACATGGAGTCCTGGCTCCACTCGGGCGTGCTGACCTGCTGGTTGAAGTCGATCGGGGTGGGGCGGTCCACCCGGATGCCGCGGCGCCGCAGCATCGCGGCGAAGTCGTCGAGCTGTTCCTCCGCCTCGGCGACCATGTCCTCGGGCATCGGGCCGAAGGTGCCCAGCGGGAATCCGTCGTCCGGGTAGTCCCGGCGGACGGCGGGCTCGGGGGCCTGGACCACGGTGCCCTCGGCGCGTCCGACGATCACGTGGCGCAGCGGGTCCCAGCCGTTCCAGGCGTTGACCCGCACCGGGCGGTCGGTCTCGGAAGTCACATCGGGCGCGGCAGTCGTCTGCTCGGTCACGTACAAGCCCTTCGAATCGGGGTCACGTGGGTATCGCAGAGGCCCAACCTGCTCGTGAGACCCAGGAGTAGTCAAGATGTTGCATCCTCCGTGGGACGTCGAACGTCATCTTCCGGCCGAATGTCTATACCTCTGCTACTGCGAGTGATCAGATGGGTAATCAGAAGACCACCCCCATAGCGAACTTGGAGACCCCCATGACCATTCGCATGTCCAGTCGCCCTGTTGTACTGGCGTTACTCCTGTCCCTGGCGGCCGCCGGATGCAGTAGCAGCTCGGGCGGAGGCTCCGATGCGGGCGGCAAGCTGACCGTCTGGCTGGCCGTGGACGCCCAGGAGAGTTGGCCACAATTGGTCCAGTCCACTAATGACCGTTTCACCAAGGCGCACCCCGGCGTCCAGGTCGAGGTCCAGTACCAGCAGTGGCCGACCAAGAACCAGAAGCTGGATGCCGTCCTCGCCGGGAAGAACGTGCCCGACGTGGTGGAGATGGGCAACAGCGAGACCACCAACTACATCGTCAACAACGCCTTCGCGCCGATCGACCCGGCCCGCTTCGACCAGTCGGACACCTGGCTGCCCGCCCTGGCCGACGCCTGTCGCAACGACGGCAAGACCTATTGCGTGCCCTACTACGTCGGAGCCCGGGTCGGCATCTACCGCACCGACCTCTTCACCCAGGCCGGCGTCTCCGGGGCCCCGAAGACCTATGCCGAACTGACCTCCGCGCTCGACAAGTTGAAGAACACCTTCGGCCCCGGCGACCCGAACTTCTCCGCGTTGTACATGCCCGGCCGCTACTGGTACGCCGCCATGGCCTTCGTGAAGGACGCCGGCGGCGAGATCGCCGTGAAGGACGGCAACCGCTGGAAGTCCTCGCTGTCCTCCTCCGCCTCCGTCGCCGGTCTCACCGAGTGGAAGCGGCTGATCGACTCCTACTACGTCGGCGACCGCGCCAAGGACAACAGCGACGAACCGGCCGTCGTCGGCCAGGGCCACGTCGGCGCCTTCTACGGCAACACCTGGGAGGCCGACTCGGCCTCCGACCCGAGCATCGGCGGAGACCCGAAGCTGAAGGGCAAGTTCGACACCTTCCCCTTCCCCGGCCCGTCCGGGAAGCTCCTGCCGCCGTTCCTCGGCGGCTCCACCCTGGCCGTGCCGGCCAAGTCCACGCGCAAGGACCTGGCCAACGACTGGATCAAGATGTTCACCGACCGGGACTCGCAGAAGGCGCTGATCGCGGCCAACACCCTGCCCAACAACACCACCCAGATGGCCGAGGTCGCCGCCGGCGGCATCAACGGCCCGGCCGCCCAGGCGGCCCAGACCGGCGGCTGGATGACCCCGTTCGCCCCCGGCTGGACGTCGGTGGAGAAGTCCAACATCCTGCCCGAGATGCTGGAGCGGATCGCCAACGGCAAGGCCTCGGTGCAGGACGCCGCCAAGGACGCCGACAAGCGGATCGACGCCGTGCTCAATGAGCGGTGACCGGGTCCGGCGGCGACGGTCACCACTGCTGCCCTACCTGCTGATCGGCCCGACCGTCATCGCGCTCGTCCTCGTCCTCGGCTACCCGCTGGTGGACATGGTCGTGCTCGCCTTCCAGGACATGACCCGCGAACAGCTGTTCAGCGGTGCGACGCCGCCGTGGGCCGGCCTGGAGCAGTTCCGGCGGATCCTCGGTGACGGGTTCTTCTGGACGGTGGTGTTCCGCACCCTGCTGTTCACCGCCGTGAGCGTCGCCGTGACGGTGGTCTGCGGGCTGTTCACCGCGATGCTGATGCACCGCGTCTCCCCGTGGGTGCGCGCCGTCCTCGCCGGCGTGCTGGTCACGGTGTGGGCGATGCCGGCCATGGTCGCCGCGTCGATCTTCCGCTGGCTCTTCGACGCCGACTACGGCGTGGTGAACTGGGTGCTCTCCCGGCTGCCCGGGGTCGACCTGGCCAAGCACAACTGGTTCACCGACCCGTGGGAGGGCTTCGCCGTCATCATCGCGGTCGTGGTGTGGGGATCGCTGCCGTTCGCGGCGATCACCCTCCGCGCCGCGCTGGCGCAGGTCCCGCCGGAGCTGGAGGAGTCCGCGGTGCTCGACGGCGCCCGGTCGTTCCAGGTCTTCCGGCACGTCACCATCCCCGTGATCAGGCCGGTCCTGCTCATGGTCACCACGCTGATGGCCATCTGGAACTTCGGCGTGTTCAACCAGATCTGGCTCATGCGCGGCGGCCAGCCCGAGCGGGAGTACTACCTGCTCGGCGTCTACTCCTTCATCGAGTCGTTCGCCGTCAACCGGTACAGCACCGGCGCGGCGATAGCGCTCGTGACCGTCGTGCTGCTGCTCGCCGGGTCGGTCGTCTATCTGCGCCAGATGCTCAGGACGGGAGAGATCGAATGAGGCGACGGAGGTCGCTGGGCCACGACCTGCTGGGACTGGTCGTGGCCGCGGTGGTCGGCTTCCCCGTCTACTGGATGGTGCTCACCGCGTTCCGGCCGGCCACCGAGATCCTGAGCCTGCCACCGCACTTCTGGCCGGGTCAGCCCACGCTGGCCAACTTCACCCGGGCCCTGAACTCGGAGACCTTCTGGGACAACGTGCAGTCCAGCGTCGTCATCGGCGTCGGCACCGTGCTGGTGTCCCTGGTCGTCGGCACCCTGGCGGCCTTCGCGCTGGCCCGCTTCCGGTTCGTGGGCCGCCGGGCGTTCGTGGTGGTCATCCTCATCGTCCAGATGGTCCCGCTCACCGCCCTGATCATCCCGGTGTACCTGCTGCTGAACGACGTCGGGATGACCGACAGCATCGCCGGGGTGATCATCACCTACCTGGTGTTCACCCTGCCGTTCACGGTGTGGATGCTCCGCGGCTTCATCGCCGGGGTACCGGTGGAGCTGGAGGAGGCCGCCATGGTCGACGGGTGCGGCCGCCTCGGCGCGTTCCGTCGGGTGGTCCTTCCGCTGCTCGCGCCGGGCATCGTCGCCACCTCGGTGTTCGCACTCGTCCAGGCCTGGAACGAGTACGTCCTCGTCTACGTCCTGCTGTCCAGCCCCAAGAAACAGACGGTCAGCATCTGGCTGGTCTCCTTCCAGACCAGCTTCGGGACCGACTACGGCGGTCTCATGGCGGGTGCCACGCTGACCGCCCTGCCGGTCGTGGTCTTCTTCCTCATCGTCCAGCGCAGGATCGCGTCCGGCCTCGCCGCCGGCGCCGTCAAGGGCTGACCCGACCGCGGAAGGCCCCGACCCGGTCGGCGGCACCCCTTCACGTCCTCAGGAGGACTCCGTGACGCATGATCGTCTCGATCTCGTCTCCAAGCTGTACCAGCCGTCCGGCTGGCCCCGCATCCTGCAAGCCGCCTCGGGCGACCCTTCCGAGGCACCACTGGTCGTCGACCTCGACCCGACGACGTTCTGCGACCTCGCCTGCCCCGAGTGCATCAGCGGGAAGCTGCTCAACCAGGGCCGGTTCACCCCCGAGCGGCTGGCCGCGCTCGCCGAGGAACTCGTCTCCATGTCCGTCCGGGGCGTGGTCCTCATCGGCGGCGGCGAACCGCTCGCCCACCGGGGCACCCGCCGGGTCCTGCGGATCCTCGGCGAGGCCGGGGTGTCCATCGGGGTCGTCACCAACGGCACCATGATCGACAAGAGTCTCGACGAACTCGCCCGCTACGCCAGCTGGGTCCGCGTCTCCATGGACGCGGGCACCGCGGAGACCTACGGCCTCTTCCGCCCCGACCGCAAGGGACGCAGCGTCTTCGACAAGGTGGTCGCGAACATGCGGCTGCTCGCCGAGGCGAAGACCGGTGCCCTCGGCTACTCGTTCCTGGTGATGACCCGCCAGGAGCCGGACGGCCGGTTCGTCACCAACCACACGGAGGTCCTGCTCGCCGCCGAACTCGCCCACGACATCGGCTGCGACTACTTCGAGACCAAGGCCATGTTCGACGAGGAGCACCACGTCATCCAGGTGTCGCAGAACATCCTGGAATCGGTCGACCTCCAACTCGCCGAGGCCGCGGAGAAGTTGCAGAGCGACACCTTCCAGCTCGTCAACTCCTCCACGCTCACCTCGCTGCGCCGGCACACCGGGCCCGTCCAGCCCAAGGACTACCACCGGTGCCAGGTGGCCGAGCTGCGGACGCTCGTCACCCCGTCCGGCGTGTACGTGTGCTCCTACCACCGGGGCAGCCCGATGGCCCGGATCGGCGACGCCGTCACCGAGAGCCTCGCCGACATCTGGCGGAACTCGGACCGCGGCATCATCGACCCGAGCCGGGACTGCCGCTTCCACTGCGCCCGGCACCGCTCCAACCTGGAACTGGCGCAGATAGCGCGGGGAACGGGCGCAGTCCCCCAGACGGAGGACTACGACCCGTTCCTGTGACCGTCAGTTCGCGCTGACGCCGACCCTGGTCCCCACCCGCGCGCCCCGGTTCCCCGGGGCCGCACGGGTGGGGATCACCCGTGCTCCGGGGAACGGTTCGCGCAGCGCGTCGGCCAGGCGGGCCGCCACCCCGGGCGCGTCGGCCTCGGGGCACACCCCGACCAGCGAGCCGCCACCGCCCGCCCCGCTGAGCTTCAGCGGCAGAGCGACGGCCTCCAGCGCCAGCGACCTCAGCTCCTCCAGGAGCGGGGTCGACATGCCCTGGTGGTCGCGCATCGCGCTGTGCGCCCGCGCCATCGCCGCGCCCAGCGCCTCGTGGTCGCGCCCGCGCAGCGCCGCCCAGGCGTCGGCCGACGCCCGCGCCGACTCCGCCCCCGCCCCCGCCAGCGCGGGATCGCCGCCCGCGCG
>NZ_JBHUAF010000330.1:0-9784 GCF_042789895.1 Kitasatospora sp. NPDC056783 | reverse complement strand
GCCGGGCGGCGATCGGCTCCCGGGGGCGCCGGTGTCCGGGGCGGGCGCGGGGAGCCGGTGCCCGGGCGGGACGGATGGGCGTCCACGTTTCGGACGGGGCCTGTGAGCCGGGACGCAACCGCTGGTCACGGCCTTGTCAGCGTCATGATCCGTGGCCGAGGATGGCCACGGACGACCACTGCGCGGTGTGGCGGGACCGTGCCAGAACGGGCGTACCGATCGGGGCGGAACGGGGCCGACAGGGCCCGGGCCGACAGCGGAAACGGGCTAGCAGGGGGAGAGGGCGTCGTGTCCGATGCAACACTGGGACGGGCCGGCGGACAGGCCCTCGGCGCGCTGGGACTGGCGGAGCCGGACGGGCAGGTCTACGCGGCGCTGGTGGCCAACCCCCAGTCCACGGCGGAGGAACTGGCGGAGAACTGCGGGCTGACGTTCCAGCAGAGCGTGCGGGCCCTGGACCGGTTGGCGCAGCAGGGGATGGCCACCCGGGCGCCGGTGGACCGGCACCGCTACCTGCCCGTCCCCCCGGACGTCGCGATCGGCACCCTGATCGGGCACCGGGAGTCCGAGCTGCGCTACGCCCGGGCCGAGATGCACCGGCTGATGGACGCCTTCCGGGAGGCCTCGAGGTACACCGATCCGGCGCACTCGGTGGAGGTGCTCACGGGCGGCGAGGCGATCGCGCAGCGGCTGGAGCACATCACCGAGACCAGTCAGTACCAGGTGCGCGGCTTCGACCGTCCGCCGTACATCCAGGACCCCGTGGCGCCGATGGGTCTGCAGCGGCGGCGGCTGCGCGAGGGCGTGAAGTTCCGGACGATCTACGACCGGGAGGCGGTGGCCTGGCCGGGGCGGCTGGAGAAGAACATCCTGGTCGGTGTCGCGGACGGCGAGGAAGCGCGGGTCCGGCCGACACTGCCGATGAAGATGGTCATCTCGGACGACCGGATGGCGATCATCCCGATCAGTGTCGGCGACAGCGTGCTGGACGCCGCGTACGTGATCCACCCCTCGGCGCTGCTCCAGGCGCTGGACACGTTGTTCGAGGCGGAGTGGGAGCGGGCCGTCCGGTTGCAGTCGGCGATCGGTACGGGGGACGCCTCGCCGGAGCCGGAGGCCGACCATCGCAAGCTGTTGGGCCTGCTGGCGGCCGGGCTCACCGACGAGTCGATCGCCCGTTCGCTCGGCTGGAGCGCCCGGACCACCCAGCGCCGGCTCCAGAGCCTGATGCGCTCCCTGGGCGCCACCACCCGCTTCCAGGCGGGGATGGCGGCCCGGGAGCGTGGGTGGTTGTAGGGATTGTCATGACTGCGCGTGGTGTCGTGAGGGGCCGGTGCGCGCGAACCCCGGGAATTGTCATAACTTTTCCCTCCCGCGCGCCGTCAGCTCCAGGGGCTGAGCGAGGCCCAGCGGCCGTCCGGGCCGCGCTCGACCTTCTCCAGGCCGACCACGGCGGTGCGGTTCAGCCGCCCGTAGATGTGCGGGAACAGCAGGCCGGGGGCGGACCCGGGCGGCGGGGCACCGTGCGGGGCCTCCCACTTGACCATCGGCTCCACCAGTGACTCCTCGATCAGCAGCACCATCAGCGGGTCGGGGGTCTCGGCGAAGAAGGCGTTGGCCACGGCGAGCGCCGTCTGCTCGTCCGCCGAGCAGTGGATGAATCCGTCGGTGAGCAGCGACGCGGTGGCGTACGGGCGGCCGGGGTCGGCCAGCCAGTCGTCCAGGGGGGCGAGGTGGAGGATCATGGTTCCTTTTCTACCCGTTGTCTCCGGTTTGGTCCTGAGCGGCCGTCACCGGCACGGCGGTGTCCGCCGCCGTGCCGGGCGGAGCGGTCCACGGGGTGGTCCGCAGGGTGGTCAGAGCCCGGCCACCTTGGCGGAGGCGGACACCTCGTAGACCAGGGTGAGGGTGCGCCGGGCGCCCGGGGCGAGAGGGACCTCCCAGCGCACGATGCCCTCGGCGTCGAAGGCGTCCGGTGCCGGTGAGCACTCCTCCTTGCGCAGCCGCACCTCGACCGCGGACACCTCGGAGACCGGCACCCGCTCGCGCACCGTGACGATCCGCTCGTCGTGCTCTTCCGGGCCGGAGAAGCGGGACAGGTGCAGCCGGACCGTCCGGCTGGTGGTCTGGCGGCCGGTGAGGGCGGCGGTGGCCTGGCGCTCCTCCGTCTCACGGACCACCCGGTAGCCGTCCGAGCTGCCGAAGGACAGCTCGGCGTCGGCGCCGGCGGCGGTGAAGCGCAGCTCTCCACGGCCGGAGAAGCCGCTGCCGCGGACCAGCTCGACGGGGCCGGACAGCAGCGGGTGCCCGGCCGTGTTGCCGAACCGGACCACCTGGGTGACCAGTGGGGACAGCTCCGGCGCACAGGCGTACTCGCTGCTCGCCGGGCCGGTGAAGGCACCGAGCGGCACCCGGTGCGCGCGGCCGTCGCCGGGCACGGTCGCCGGAGCGGGGGCGGGCAGCACCCGGACCTCGCCGCCGTCGTCCACGCCCGGCACCCGGGAGGCCGGGCCGAGGGTGGCGACGGCCTCCTCGCGCAGCTCGACCTCGACCGCGCGGCGCTCCTCGTCGGTGCGCTCGCGCAGCACCAGGACGTCCTCGGTGACCGCGGGCGGGTCGGTGGCGAGGGCGGAGCGCGCGGTGGAGAAGGTGAGCCGGACGTTCGTCCAGTCCTCGCCGGTCCGCTGCCAGACCACCGCCTCCGACTCCAGCCGCAGCTCGGCGCCGTCCAGGGCCGCCCGGTAGGAGGGCCGCCACAGGGCGCAGGGCACCAGGTGCGAGACGGCGAGTTCGGCCGGGCCGGACCGCGCCGCCTCGACGGTGAGCTCCAGGTGGGCGGTCAGCTCGGCCGGGGCCTCCTCGGCCTCGTCCAGGGCGGTCAGGGCCTGCGAGCGCTCCTCTTCCAGGCGGCGCAGCCGGGAGTGGGTGGCGCGCAGTTCCTCGCCGTAGCGTTCGCGCTCGGTGTCCACCCGGCCGAGCTCGCGGGCCCAGCGGTTGGGTTCGAGTTCGCCGAGGCCGGCGCCCTCGCCGATCTCGCGGAGCAGGTCGGCGGAGAGCTGGGCGAGCAGTGCGAGCCGGGCCTCCAGCCGGGCCCGGGTCTGGTCGGCGAGGCGGCTCTCGGTGTCGAGCCGGTGCAGCCGGTGGCGCAGTTCGGAGTCCTCCGGGCCGGGTGGCAGGGGCGCTCGCGGGGTCCAGGTGCGGATCAGTCGGGCGTCCAGGACGCGGACGCCGCCGGTGGCGGACTCGGCGCGCAGGGTGCGGTCGACGGCGAGGGCGGTGAGCGGGCCGAGGCGCAGCCGCTGTACGCCCGCGGTGAGCTCGACCGTCGTGGTGCGCTCGACCTGGCCGCGGTCCTCCAGACAGGTCACGGCGGTGACGGGGAGGGGAAGGGTTTCGACGGTCATCGCTCAGTTCCTCCGGTTTCCGCCGACGATGGCCTTTCCGGCCGGGATCTTGATCAGGTAGCCGCCGTCCAGCTCGACGCGGCCGCCCGGCGGCAGGTCGACCCGCCAGAGCCGGGTGCTGGGCGGACAGTCCGGGGTGGAGCCGGTCGGGGCGTGCCAGCCGGCCCGCTCCTCGATCCGGATCTCGGCGTCGGAGGTGACCGGCACCCGCTCGCGGACCTCCACGGTGACGGCGCGTCCGAGCCGGTTCGCCAGCTGGACGTGCACCCGGTGGTCGAGGACGGTGCTGTTGCCCTTCAGCATGCCGGTGGTCGACTCGTGCAGCTCGGTTCGGCGCGCCACCTCGACGCTCTCGGCGACGCCGACGCCCAGCCGCCGGGTGCCGCCGGGCGCCAGGGTTGGAAGGGCGGCGGTGAGCAGGAACTCGTCGTCCACGGTGACCTCGACCGGGCCGGCCAGGACGGCCTGGTCGCTGTGGTTGGCGAGCACCAGGGTCGCGTACACCTTCTCCTCGACGGCGGGGACGGTCACGTATTCCGGGCGGACGGCGAGCGGGACCTCGCCGACGGTGACGGTGTGCCAGGTGCCGTCGGACGGGATGTCGGCGGGGGCCGCGGCGTCGAAGCGGTGGTCGAAGGAGCCGGCCGACTCGCGGGGCGGCACGGCGTGGCGGGGCAGGGTGAGGTCGCGGACCCGCGCGCCGTCGTCGCCGCCGGGCAGTGCCCGGGACAGGGCCTCGTGCTCGACCCGTTCGGGGCGGGGGTGCAGGGTGCCGCGCCTGGCGGCGGGCTCGTCGGGGCCGGCCAGGACGAGGCCGGGGTAGTCGAGCAGGGTGGCGTCCGGGACGAATCCGGGCGGCGGGGGCGGGGCGGCCTGCCCGGTGCGGCGCCGGGCCTCCGCCGCCGGGAGGCCGCCCGGGACCTTCGGCAGCGGTGCGACGGGCGTGGCGGCGGCGACGGGTGTCGGGAACGGGCCCGGCGCGGGCGCGCCGTAGCCGGCGAAGCCGCCCGGAGCGGGCGGGGCGCCCGGGGCCGGGGGCATCGGCTCGTCGACGCTCAGCAGGCCGCCGCCGTACGGCGCGCTCTCCTCGGCGACCGCGAAGAGCTCGGCGCGGGGGCCGGCCGGGCCCGGATCGCCGGGGCGGGCGAGCCGGGCGGCGACCGGCATCGGCGGTGTGGTCGCGCGGAGGGGCGCGGGGCGGTCGGCGACGGCCGCGTCGTAGCCGGTGAAGAGGTCGGTCAGGCCGGCCGGGGGCTCGCGCCAGCCGGAGGGCGGCGGGGCGGGCTGGCTGCGGCCGATCCGCAGCGAGGCGAGCCTGGGCAGGTCGGTGCGGCGGTCGAGGTCGGCGGTGGACAGGGCGAGGCGCACGCCCGTCCAGTCCTCCCCGGTGCGCTGCGCGACGGTGGCGCGCAGGACCAGGTGGGCGGTGTCGGAACCGGTCCGGTGGGAGAGGCGGTAGGCGGGCACCCAGCGGGCGGCCGGGACGCCGTACTCCAGTTCCAGGTCGACGGTGTCCTCGGCTGCGCGGTCGGTGACGCGGTCGGTGACGCGGTCGGTGGCGCCTCGGGCGGTGCCCTCGGTGGCTCCTTCGGCGCTGAGGGTGAGCAGGGCGGTGGTGGTGGTCCCGACCGGCTCGGCCAGGTCGGCGGTGGACGCCCGCTGCAGCCGGTCGGCGGCGAGGTCGAGCTCGTGGTCGGCCAGTTCGAGTTCCCGGGTGAGCTCCTCGGCGCGCTCCTGGAGCCGGGCCAGCCGCTGGTCGACGAAGTCGGCGAGCTCCAGCCAGGCGTCCGCGGGCGTGCGGCGCAGCGGCTCGTCGCGGCGGCGCTGCGGCGGGACGGCGCGCAGCGCGGAGGTCTCGGCGATCGCGGTCAGGACCAGCCGGCGGCGTTCGGCGAGGGAGCCGCGGTGCTCGGTGGCCTCGTCGAGCGCCCGCCTCAGCTCCGGGAGCCGGTCCGGTTCGCGGAGTTCGGCGAGCAGTTCCAGCCGGGCCTCGGTGACCGCGGTGCCGGCCGGTCCGGCGAGCACCCGGGCGCGCAGCGAGCGGCCGTCCAGCGCGGCGGGCAGGCCGGTCAGCCGCAGCCGTCCGTCGGGCGGGAGCGGGACGGTGGCGCGCCGTCGGCACACCGCGCCCTCGGCGTACACCACGACGGAGTCCAGGACCGACGGGTGGGCCGGCACGGCGGGCGGTTTCGACTGCCCGCTCCGGCCGCTGTGCTGATCGTCCATGCGCAACCCCTTCGTTCGCGTGTCGCCCGCCGTGTGGCGTTCGTCGTGCCGCGCCGGTCGTGCCGGACGGGCTTTCGGCCCGCCGGTTGTCCGGTTGCCCGGTTGTCCGGTTCTCCTGCGCGCCTGCTCACCGCGCCTGCTCACCGCGCCTGCTCACCGCGCTTGCCGCCGTGCCGCTCCGCTCGCGCCTTCCCCGTTCCCGGGCGGCCAGTCTGCCCGGCTTCGGGGCGGGCGTCGTCGGATTTCCGGGGTGCGGCGTGTGCACGGTGTGGGACGGCGGCGGGCCCGTCGTGGTTGCCGGGGCGGCAGTTGCCGAGGACCTCGTCCCGGTTGCCGGGCGGGGTGGGGAACTCGACGGGCGGATGAGGGAGGATGGGGCGCGGGTGCTCCCGGACGGTCCTGGCACCCGTCGAAATCGTGATCGAGGAGAGCGACCCGCCATGCGCACTGCCGTCGTCGTCGGCACCGGACTGATCGGCACCTCCGCCGCGCTCGCGCTGACCGCTCGCGGGCTGACCGTCCACCTGGAGGACGCCGACCCGGATGCCGCCCGCACCGCCGAGTCGCTCGGGGCGGGCACCACCGACCCGGTCGACGGGCAGGCGGACCTGGCGATCATCGCCGTCCCGCCCGCGCTGGTCGGCAAGGTGCTCGCCGACTGCCAGCGCCGCAACCTGGCGCACCGGTACACCGATGTCGCCAGCGTGAAGGCGGGGCCGGGCAGCGAGATCGCCGCGCTCGGCTGCGACACCGTCCACTACATCGGTAGTCACCCGATGGCCGGGCGGGAGCGCTCCGGCCCGCTGGCCGCCCGCGCCGACATCTTCGAGGGCCGGCCCTGGGTACTCACGCCGACCGCCGACACCGACACCGAGACGCTCAACGTCGCGCTGGAACTGGTCGCGCTCTGCGGGGCGGTGCCGATCGTGATGGACGCCGCCCAGCACGACCGGGCCGTCGCACTGGTCTCGCACGCCCCGCAGCTGGTGTCCTCGCTGGTCGCGGCCCGGCTGGAGAACGCCGACGAGACCGCCATAAGGCTCTCCGGTCAGGGCGTGCGCGACGTCACCAGGATCGCCGCCTCCAACCCCGGGATGTGGGTCGACATCCTCTCCGCCAACGCCGGCGCGGTCGCCGACGTCCTGGAGGCGGTCGCCCGCGACCTCGGCGAGACCGTCACCGCGCTGCGCGCCATGGACGCCGTCGAGGAGGGCGAGCGGCAGGCCGGCGCGGCCGGGATCGAGGCGGTCATGCGGCGGGGCAACACCGGCCAGGCCCGCATCCCCGGCAAGCACGGCGCGCCGCCCACCCGCTACGAGACCGTGGCGGTCGTGCTGGGCGACCAGCCGGGTGAGCTGGGCCGGCTGTTCGGGGAGGTCGGCGACGCCGGGGTCAACATCGAGGACGTCGTCATCGAGCACTCGACCGGGCAGCAGGTCGGCTTCGTCCAGCTGTCGGTGGCTCCGGCGGCGGTGAAGCGGCTGACCAAGGCGCTGCGGGCGAGCGGCTGGAACGTCCGGGACTGACGGTTCGGGGCCGACGCCCGGGACTGACGGTGCGGGACCGACCGCGCGGGGCCGACGCCCGGGGCGGGAGGCCGGGTCGGACGGCCGACTCGTGAGGCCCGCCGGTTGGGCCGGACGGGTGGCGGGGTGTGTCACGGCGGCGGTCCATTAACCTTGAGGGAGACAATCCCCTGCCGTCCGCCCGCCCAGGCTCCGGCTCCCATGCTCAGAGAGAGGTTCGCCCCCGTGGACACTGCCGACCGAGCGCACGCCCCGGTCGTCGTCGCCATCGACGGACCCTCCGGCTCCGGCAAGTCGACCGTCTCGCGGGCGGTCGCCGCCCGGCTGGGCCTGAGCTTCCTGGACACCGGCGCCATGTACCGGGCGATGACCTGGTGGATGCTGGCCAACGAGGTCGACGTCGACGACCCGGAGGCGGTGGCCGTCGCGTGCGGCAAGCCCGTGATCGTCTCCGGCACCGACGCCGATGGCCCCACCATCACGGTGGACGGCCAGGACGTGGCCGGCCCGATCCGGGGCCCCGAGGTGACCGCCCAGGTCAGCGCCGTCGCCGCGGTGCCGGCCGTACGGTCCCGATTGGTGGAGCTCCAGCGTGGCTGCGCCGAGGTCGCCGAGCGCGGCATCGTCGCCGAGGGCCGGGACATGGGGACCGTGGTGTTCCCGGGCGCCACCGTCAAGGTCTTCCTGACCGCTTCCGAGGACGCCCGCGCCGCGCGCCGGGCGGCCGAGCTGCGTGCCAAGGGCGTCGACGAGGCGACCATCACCGCGATGGCCGCCGACCTCGCCCGCCGTGACGCCGCCGACTCCTCCCGGGAGACGGCCCCGCTGGCCCAGGCCGCGGACGCGGTCCTGGTGGACACCAGCGACCTCACCCTGGAGCAGGTGATCGACCGGATCGCCGGGCTCGTGGAGGAACGGGCCGGACTGTCCTCGGTCTGACCCCCCACGGGTCGGACCGGTGTCGGGCCCACCGCGCGGTGGGCCGACCATCGAGTGAACCGCGGGCCTTCGAGGTGCCGCGGAGAAAACCAACGCGCTGCCCCGAGCGGGGCAGGTACGCACGGCACGCCCCTGGGAAGGGCCGGGCCGGGAAACGGAACAGACGAACATGACCGCAGAGCACGCCGCCACCGAGCACGGTGGACTGGACGCCGCCGACTACGCCGAGTTCATGGCGCTCGCCGCCGAGGAGGGCATCGACCTCGACGACTTCGACGCCGTCGACGGTGCCGAGCACGTCCGACTGCCGGTGCTGGCCGTGGTCGGCCGTCCCAACGTCGGCAAGTCGACCCTGGTGAACCGCATCATCGGCCGCCGCGAGGCCGTCGTCGAGGACAAGCCGGGCGTCACCCGTGACCGGGTCACCTACGAGGCCAGCTGGAACGGCCGCCGCTTCAAGGTGGTCGACACCGGCGGCTGGGAGATCGACGTCCTCGGCATCGACGCCATGGTGGCAGCCCAGGCCGAGCTGGGCATCGAGCAGGCCGACGCGGTGCTGTTCGTGGTGGACGCCACCGTCGGCGCCACCGACACCGACGAGGCCCTGATCAAGCTCATCCGCCGGGCGGGCAAGCCGACCGTCCTGTGCGCCAACAAGGTCGACGGCCCGTCCACCGAGGCCGAGGCCGCGTACCTGTGGTCGCTGGGCCTCGGCGAGCCGTTCCCGGTCTCCGCGCTGCACGGCCGCGGCTCGGGCGACCTGCTGGACGCCGTCATGGCCGCCCTGCCCGAGGCCCCGCCGCAGACCTTCGGCGACGCCGCCCCCGGCGGCCCGCGCCGCATCGCGCTGATCGGCCGGCCCAACGTCGGCAAGTCCAGCCTGCTGAACAAGGTCGCCGGCGAGGAGCGCGTCGTCGTCAACGAGCTGGCCGGCACCACCCGTGACCCGGTCGACGAGATGATCGACCTCGGCGGCAAGACCTGGAAGTTCGTGGACACCGCCGGTATCCGTCGCCGGGTCCACCTGACCGCCGGCGCCGACTTCTACGCCTCGCTGCGCACCTCCGCCGCGCTGGAGAAGGCCGAGGTCGCGGTCGTCCTGATCGACGCCAGCGAGACCCTCGCCGAGCAGGACACCCGGATCATCTCGATGGCCGTCGAGGCCGGGCGTGCCATCGTCGTGGCCTACAACAAGTGGGACCAGCTGGACGAGGAGCGCCGCTACTACCTGGAGCGCGAGATCGAGCGCGACCTCGTCCAGGTGCAGTGGGCCCCGCGCGTCAACGTCTCGGCCAAGACCGGTCGGCACATGGAGAAGCTCGTCCCGGCGATCGAGACCGCGCTGGAGGGCTGGGAGACCCGTATCCCCACCGCGCGCCTGAACGCCTTCCTCGGCGAGCTGGTCGCCGCCCACCCGCACCCGATCCGGGGCGGCAAGCAGCCGCGCATCCTGTTCGGCACCCAGGCGGGCATCCGTCCGCCGCGCTTCGTGCTGTTCGCCTCGGGCTTCCTGGAGGCCGGCTACCGGCGCTTCATCGAGCGTCGACTGCGCGAGGAGTTCGGGTTCGTGGGGACGCCGATCTCGATCTCGGTGCGGGTCCGGGAGAAGCGCAAGAAGAAGTAGCGGTCGGGAGTGGTCGGTCGCCCGACCGACGGCCGGAGGGCCTCGCCACGGTGGTGGCGGGGCCC
>NZ_JBHUAF010000329.1:0-9838 GCF_042789895.1 Kitasatospora sp. NPDC056783 | reverse complement strand
CGGGCATCCGCTTCTCGCGGCGGCGGTCGAACTGCCCGATGGTGGGCTGGTGTTGACCGGTCGGATCTCCCTGTCCACCCACCCCTGGCTCACCGACCACGTCGTCCCCGGCGGCCTGTTGCTGCCCGGTGCCGCGTTCGTGGAGCTGGCGGTTGCCGCCGGTGACCGGGTGGGCGCGCCCCGGGTCGAGGACCTGACGGTGACCTCGCCGCTGGCCCTGCCCGAGCACGGCGCGGCGCTGGTCCGGGTGACCGTCTCGGCCGCCGACGCCGCCGGGCGCCGGGACATCGCTGTCGACTCGCGCGTCGGCAGCAACACTGCCGGCAACGGCAACGGCAACGGCAACGGCAACGGCAACGGGACCGCCACGGCCGTCGGCGCCGAGAACCCCTGGACGCGAAACGCCAGTGGCGTGCTCGGCCGCGCCTCCGCGACGTCGTCCGAGTCCCCGGACGCCCCCGACGGGGCCGCCGCCTGGCCTCCGCCCGGTGCCGTCGAGATCGACACGGCGGACGTCTACGACCGCCTCGCCGAGCACGGCTACGCCTACGGCCCGGCCTTCCGGGGCCTGCGCCGGCTCTGGCAGGCCGGCGACGAGATCTGCGCCGAGGTCGAGCTCCAGGTCCGCCGCACGGACGACCCGTTCGTCGTTCACCCCGCGCTGCTCGACGCGGCCCTGCACCCGTGGCTGCCGGGCGCGGTGCGCCAGGACGGGCCGGGCGTGCTGCCGTTCGCCTGGCAGGGCGTGGAGGTCCACGCGACCGGTGCCGACCGGCTGCGGGTGCGGATCACCCCGATCGGCCCGGACCTGGTCGGGCTGCGGCTCGCCGATGCCGAGGGCCGTCCGGTGGTCACCGTCGAGGCGCTGACCTGGCGTGCGGCGCGCGCTGCAGCCGACCCCCGCGCCGACCACCTCTTCCACGTCGACTGGGTGCCGGTCGAGGCCCCCGTGGCGGACCCCGGCCGGTGGGCCCCGCTGCCCTGGGACGGTGACCCGGCGGAGCTGTCCGGCCCGGTCCGTCCGCTCACCGTGGTGACGGTGCCCGCCGGTGGTGCCGACACCGTGGCCGCGACCCACGAGCTGACCGCGAACGCCCTGCGCCTGGTGCAGGGCTGGCTGGCCGAGGAGCGGTTCGCCGACTCCTGCCTGGTCTTCCTGCTCGACGAGGGCGACGTGACGGCCGCCGGGGTGCGCGGGCTGCTGAGGTCGGCGGGCACCGAGCACCCGGGCCGGTTCCGGATCGTCGCCGTGGACGGTCGGCCTGACCCGGACGGCCGTCCCGACCCGGCCGCGGTGCCGGACTCGGCGGAGCCTGAGCTCGCGCTGCGCGGCGGCGCGCTGCTCGCCCCCCGGCTGGCGCGGCTCGCGCCCGCCGCCGAAGCGCCCGCCCCCGACGCGCCGGAGCCCGACGCGCCGGAGCCCGACGCACCGGAGCCGGCCTTCGGTCCGGAGGGGACGGTGCTGCTCACCGGTGGCACCGGCGAGCTGGGCGCCTCCCTGGCCCGCCACCTGGTGCGGGTCCACGGCGTCCGCCGCCTGCTGGTGCTGAGCCGCAGCGGCCCGGCCGCGCCCTCGGCGGCCCGGCTGCGGGCGGAACTGGCCGAGGAGGGGGCCGAGGCCACCGTTGTGGCCTGCGACGCCGCCGACCGCTCGGCGCTGGCCGCCGTCCTGGGCGACCTGCCGCCCGAGCACCCGCTCACCGCCGTCGTGCACGCCGCCGGTGTGCTGGACGACGGCACCGTGACCTCCCTGACCGGGGAGCGGCTCGACACGGTGCTGCGCCCCAAGGTCGACGCCGCCTGGGCGCTGCACGAGGCGACCAGGGAGCTGGGGCTGACCGCCTTCGTGCTCTACTCGTCGATCTCGGCCCAGATCGGTGCCGCCGGGCAGGCCAACTACGCGGCCGCCAACACCTTCCTCGACGCCCTGGCCGCGCTCCGGGTCCGCGAGGGCCTGCCGGCCACCTCGCTCGCCTGGGGCCTGTGGGAACCCGCCGGCGGCATGGCCGAGTCCATGAGCGGTGCCGACTTCGCCCGGATGGCCCGGGCCGGCGTGCTGCCGCTGCCGCACGACACCGGGGTCGGCCTGTTCGACCTGGCGGTGCGTCAGGAACGGGCGCTGGTCGTGCCGATGCGCTTCGATCCGGCCGCCGTGCCGGCCGGCGAGGTGCCGCCGCTGCTGCGTGGCCTGGTGCGGACGGGGGCCCCGGGACGGCGGATCGCCGGTGGCGGCCCGCTGTCCACCACGGCCCTGCCTGCCGCCGCCCTGTCCGCCGCGGACCGGGAGGCCGCGCTGATCAAGCTGGTCCGGGACGCCACGGCCGGCGTGCTCGGCCACGCCGACCCCGAGGCGCTCGATGTGAAGCGCACTTTCCAGAGCCTCGGCCTCGACTCGCTGACCGCCGTCGAACTGCGCAACGGCCTCTCCACCGCGGTCGGTGCGAAGCTGCCGACCACCCTGGTCTTCGACTACCCGACGCCCCGGGAGGTGGCCGGCCACCTGCTGGCCCGGCTGGTTGGCGAGCCCGCCGGTACCGCGGCCTCGGCACCGGTCGCGCCGGTCCGGCCGGACGAGCCGATCGCCATCGTCGGCATGGCCTGCCGCTACCCGGGTGCGGTGGACTCCCCGGAGGAGCTGTGGCGGCTGGTGGCCGAGGGGCGCGACGCGATCTCCGGCTTCCCGGAGGACCGCGGCTGGCCCGCCGACCTCTACGACCCGGACCCCGAGCGGCCCGGACACACCTATGCCACCGGCGGCGGATTCCTGTACGGGGCGGCCGAGTTCGACGCGGGCTTCTTCGGCATCTCGCCGCGCGAGGCGCTCGGCATGGACCCGCAGCAGCGGCTGCTGCTGGAGACGGCGTGGGAGTCGCTGGAGCGGGCCGGGATCGACCCGGCCGAACTGCGCGGCAGCCGGACCGGCGTCTTCGCCGGGCAGATGTACCACGACTACGCGCCGAGCGTGGACCGGATGCCCGAGGACCTGGAGGGCATCCTGCTGACCGGCAACACCGGCAGCGTGCTCTCCGGCCGGCTGTCCTACACCTTCGGCCTGACCGGTCCGGCGATCACCGTCGACACCGCCTGCTCCTCGTCCCTCGTGGCGGTTCACCTGGCCGCCCAGGCCCTGCGGGCGGGGGAGTGCGAGATGGCCCTGGCCGGCGGCGTCACCGTGATGTCGACGCCCGGCACCTTCGTGGAGTTCTCCCGCCAGCGCGGCCTGTCGCCCGACGGGCGGTGCAAGCCGTTCTCGGCCGCCGCGGACGGCACCGGCTGGTCCGAGGGCGTCGGCGTGCTCGTCCTGGAGCGGCTGTCGGACGCCCGGCGCAACGGCCATCAGGTGCTGGCGGTGGTGCGCGGCACCGCCGTCAACCAGGACGGCGCGTCGAACGGCCTGACCGCCCCCAACGGGCCGTCCCAGCAGCGGGTGATCCGTCAGGCGCTGGCCAACGCGGGCCTCACCACCCGGGACGTGGACGTGGTCGAGGCGCACGGCACCGGCACCAGGCTCGGGGACCCGATCGAGGCCGAGGCGCTGCTCGCCACCTACGGGCAGGACCGGCCGGCCGACCGTCCGCTGTACCTCGGCTCGGTGAAGTCGAACATCGGGCACACCCAGGCGGCTGCCGGTGTGGCGGGTGTGATCAAGATGGTGATGGCGCTGCGCAACGGCGTGCTGCCCCGGAGCCTGCACGCCGACCAGCCGTCCCCGCACGTGGACTGGACCTCGGGCGCGGTCGAGCTGCTCTCCGACAGCCGCCCCTGGCACGAGGGCACCCGGCGGGCCGCCGTCTCGGCCTTCGGCATCAGCGGCACCAACGCCCATGTGATCGTCGAGCAGGCCCCGGTCGAGTCTTCGGCCGGGGAACCAGTCGGGGAACCGGTCGGGGAGGCCGGGCAGGCCGACCGTACGCCGCCCGCCGTGGTGCCCTGGGTGCTCTCCGCCCGCAGCGCCGCCGCCCTGCGCGACAAGGCGGCCCGGCTCGCCGACTGGCCGGTGGACGAGCCGGCCCGGGTCGGCAGCTCGCTGCTCGGCACCCGTTCGCTCTTCGAGCACCGCGCGGTCGTGATCGGCGGGGAGCCCGAGGAACTGCGCGCCCAGCTGCGGGCGCTGGCCGCCGGGGAGCCGAACCGCCGGGCGGTGGTCGGCGAGCGCGGCGAACAGCCCGATGACGTGGTCTTCGTCTTCCCCGGCCAGGGCTCCCAGTGGCTCGGCATGGCCACCGAACTGCTCGACACCGCACCGGCGTTCGCCGAGTCCATGCGTGCCTGCGACCGGGTCATCGGCGAACTCGCCGGCTGGTCGGTGCTGGACGCCGTGGCCGGGACGCCGGACGCGCCGTCCCTGGAGCGTGTGGACGTGGTGCAGCCCGCGCTGTTCGCGGTGATGGTCTCGCTGGCGGCTCTGTGGCGCTCCTGGGGCGTGAGCCCGGACGCCGTGATCGGGCACTCCCAGGGCGAGATCGCGGCGGCCCACGTGGCCGGCGGGCTCTCCCTCGCGGACGCCGCGCGGATCGTCGTCCTGCGCAGCCGGGCGCTGACCGAACTGGCCGGTTCCGGCGGCATGCTGTCGGTCCCGCTGCCCGCCGACGAGGTGGCGCAGGCCCTGGAGGGCCGGAACGGACAGCTCTCGGTGGCGGCGGTGAACGGGCCGCGGGCCACCGTGGTCTCCGGCTGGATCGAGGCGCTGGACGGCTTCGAGGCCGAACTGCTCGCGGCCGGCGTCGAGGTGCGCCGGATCCCGGTGGACTACGCCTCGCACTCCGCCCAGGTCGAACCGCTCCGGGACCGGCTGCTGGCCGAACTGCGCGACCTCGCCCCCGTCTCCGGCGGCGTGCCGATGTGGTCCACCGTCACCGGGCGGCCGCAGGACACCGCAGGGATGGGCGCCGAGTACTGGTACGAGAACCTGCGCCGCACCGTCCGCCTCGACGACGTGGTCGGCGAGCTGCTGGCGACCGGGCACGGTGTCTTCGTCGAGTGCAGCCCGCACCCGGTGCTCACCGTCGGCATCCGCGACCGGGCCGAGCACGCCGACCGGGCCGGTGCCGTGGTGACCGGCTCGCTGCGCCGCCGCCGCGGCGGGCTGGACCAGTTCCTCGCCGGCGTCGCCGAACTCTTCGTCCACGGCGTCCCGGTGGACTGGACCCGCTGCTTCGAGGGCGTCGGGGGCCCGGCGGTCGAGCTGCCGACCTACCCGTTCCAGCGGGAACGGTACTGGCTCGACCCGGCCGGCCCCGACACCGACGTCTCGGCCGCCGGCCTCGCCGGCACCGGCCACCCGTTGGTCGGGGCCGCCGTGGACCTGCCGGACGGCGGACTGGTGCTGACCGGACGCCTGACCCTGGCCGCCGTGCCCTGGCTGGCCGACCACACCGTCTTCGACCGCGTCCTGCTGCCCGGCACCGCCTTCGCCGAGCTGCTCACCGCGATCGGCGACCGGGTCGGCGCGCCCTGCCTGGAGGAGGTGACCATCACCGCGCCGCTGGTCGTGCCCGAGCGCGGCGGCGTGTCGGTCCGGGCCGTGGTCTCCCCGGCCGACGAGGAGGGCCGCCGCCAGGTCACCGTCCACTCCCGCCCGGAGACCGACGCCGCCGCCCCGCCGTGGAGCGACCACGTCGAGGCCGTGCTCGGCTCGGTCGGCGGCGCCCCGGTCGAGCTGCGCGCCTGGCCGCCGGCCGGCGCCGTGGAGGTCGACCTCGACGGGGCGTACGAGCGGCTCGCCGTCGACGGCTTCCGGTACGGACCGAGCTTCCAGGGCCTGACCCGGCTCTGGCGGCACGGCGCCGAGCTCTACGCGGAGGCCGCGCTGGACACGGCGGACGCCGCCGGCCACCTGGTGCACCCGGGGCTCTTCGACAGCGGACTGCACCCCCTGCTGCTCGCCGAGGACCGCGACGGCGGGCTGCCGTTCGCCTGGCGCGGCGTGCGCGTGCACGCCTCCGGGGCCACCCGGATCCGGGTGCGGCTCAGCCCGGCCGGGCCCGACGCGGTCGCCGTGGCGGTCGCCGACGGCACCGGCGCCCCGGTGCTGACGGTCGACTCCCTGGTACTGCGGCCCGCCGCCCGGGAGGCGTCGGCCGCCGCCGCGGGCACTCCCGACGCGCTGCACCTCGTGGAGTTGGTCCCGCTGCGGCCCGGCCCGCAGGAGCCGGAGGCGGCCGACTGGTCCGTCCTCGGCGACCTGCCCGCCTGGTGGCCTGCGGGGTTCGACGCGCCCGCGACCCACCCCGACCCGGCCGCGGTGGCCGGGGCCGGCCACCGGCCGGCCGCCGTGCTGGCCCCGGTGGCCGTACCCGACGGTCCGGACCCGGCCGACCGGGCCCGCCAGGCCGTGCACCGCACCCTGGAGCTGCTCCGGAGCTGGCTCGCGGACGAGCGGCTGGAGGGGACGGAGCTGGTGGTGGTGACCGCCGACGCCCTCACCGCCGACCTCGCCCAGGCGGGCGTGTGGGGCCTGCTGGCGACCGCGCAGACGGAGAACCCCGGCCGGTTCCGGCTGATCGACCTGGACGGCGAGGCCGCTGCCCGGCTGCTGCCGGCCGCGCTGGCCTCCGGGGAGCCGCAGCTGGTGCTGCGCGGCGCCGAGCTGTTCGTGCCCCGGCTGGTCCCGGCCGCGAGCCGGCCCGCCCTGCCGGTGCCGGACGCACCCGCCTGGCGGCTGGAGATCCCCGAGGCCGGGACCCTGGACAGCCTGGCGCTGGTGCCGGGCGACGCCGCCGACCGTCCGCTGGAGGCCGGTCAGGTACGGGTCGCGGTGCGCGCCGGCGGGCTGAACTTCCGGGACGTCCTGATGACCCTCGGCATGTACCCGGGGCAGATCGTCCTCGGCAGCGAGGGCGCCGGCATCGTCACCGAAGTCGGCCCCGACGTCACCGAGTTCGCCCCCGGGGACCGCGTGCTGGGGATGTTCTTCCACGCCTTCGGCCCGGTGGCCGTCGCCGACCGGCGCATGATCGCCCCGATGCCCGAGGACTGGACCTTCGCCGAGGCCGCGTCCATCCCGGTGGTCCACCTGACCGCCTACTACGGGCTGGTCGACCTCGCCGGGCTGAAGGCCGGCGAACGGGTGCTGATCCACGCGGCCACCGGAGGCGTCGGGATGGCCGCCGTCCAACTCGCCCGCCACCTGGGCGCGGAGGTCTACGGCACCACCAGCCCGGCCAAGCAGGCCGTGCTCCGCGACCTCGGTCTGGACGAGGCCCACCGCGCCTCCTCGCGCTCCCTCGACTTCGAGGAGCGGATCCGCACCGCCACCGACGGGCGCGGGGTGGACGTGGTGCTCAACTCGCTGGCCCGCGAGTACGTGGACGCCTCGCTGCGGCTCACCGTGCCGGGCGGCCGCTTCGTCGAGATGGGCAAGACCGACATCCGCGCCGCCGCCGACGTGGCGCGCGACCACGCCGGAGTCGCCTACCGGGCGTACGACCTGGTCGACGCCGGGCCGGAGCGGATCGGACAGATGCTGCGCGAGGTCCTGGAGCTGTTCCGGGTGGGCGCGCTGACCCTCTCCCCGGTCCGGGCCTGGGACGTCCGCCGCGCCAAGGACGCCTTCCGGCACCTGCGCGAGGCCCGGCACGTGGGCAAGAACGTGCTGACCGTCACGCCCGCGCTCGACCCCGAGGGCAGCGTCCTGATCACCGGGGCCACCGGCCTGCTCGGCGGGCTGCTCGCCCGTCACCTGGTCCACCGCCACGGCGTGCGGCACCTGCTGCTGGTCAGCCGCAGCGGCTCGGCGGCGCCCGGGGTCGGCGACCTGGTCGCCGAGCTCACCGCGGCCGGGGCGGAGGTCACCGTGGCCGGCGCCGACATCGCCGACCGTACGGCCCTGGCCGCGGTGCTGGACGGTGTCCCGGCCGAGCACCCGCTCACCGCCGTCGTCCACGCGGCCGGCGTCCTCGACGACGGCGTGCTCACCGCGCTCACCGCCGAACAGATCGACCGGGTGCTGCGGCCCAAGATCGACGCGGCCTGGCACCTGCACGAGCTGACCCGGGACCTCGACCTGGCCGCGTTCGTCCTCTACTCCTCCATCGCCGGCGTCAACGGCGCGCCGGGGCAGGCCAACTACGCCGCCGCCAACACCTTCCTCGACACGCTCAGCCGCCACCGCGCGGCCCGGGGACAGGCCGCGACCTCGCTCGCCTGGGGCCTGTGGGAGCAGGCCAGCGGGATGACCGGACACCTCGCCGAGGCGGACCGGGCCCGGATGGTCCGCAGCGGGCTGGTGCCGATGGGCTCGGCGGAGGGGCTCGCCCTGTTCGACGCCGCGCTGTCGGCCGGCGAACCCGTCGTGGTCCCCGCCCGGCTCGACACCCGGGCGCTGCGCGCCGATCCCGACGCCGTCCCGGCGCCGCTGCGGGACCTGGTGCGCACCACGGTGGTCCGCCGCGCGGCGGCCGGCGGCGACGGGGGAGCCGAATCCCTGGTCGCCCGACTCTCCCGGCTTTCCGCCGCGGAGCGGCGCAGCACCCTACTCGACCTGGTCACCGCGCAGGTCGCCGCCGTGCTCGGCCACACCGACCCGGTGCCGGTACGGGACGCCCGCGCCTTCAAGGAACTCGGCGTGGACTCGCTCACGGCGGTCGAACTGCGCAACCGGCTGGCCGCCCTGAGCGGGCTGCGGATCCCGGCGACCATGGTCTTCGACCACCCGAGTCCCGCCCTGGTCGCCGACCACCTCCTCGGCCGGCTCGACCTGCCCGACCCGGAGGAGGCACCCGTCATGGCCGGCCTGCGGGCGGTCGGCGACCACCTGCCGGACGTCCTCGGCGACGAGACGGCCCGGCAGCGGGTGGCCGCCCGGCTGCGGGAACTGCTTGACGCCGTGGCGGTGCCGACGGAGGCCGGCCAGGCCGCGGGTGCCGCGGAGGACGGGGAGCCCGACACCGACCTCGACGCGGCCACCGACGACGAGCTGTTCGCCCTGGTCGACCAGGAGCGGCCGTAGGGCCTGCCTCGAAGACCGCCGCTGTTCCCTCGTACCGCCGAACCTGACCACACCAGGGGAGTGACCTCGCGTGTCCGACGAATCCAAGCTCCGCGAATACCTCAAGCGATCGATCGCCGACGCGCGCGACGCGCGGCGGCAGCTCGACGAGGTGCAGCGCAAGGCGAACGAGCCCATCGCCGTTGTCGGCATGGCCTGTCGCTTCCCCGGCGGGGTCGCCTCGCCGGACGACCTGTGGCGACTGGTCAGCGACGGCGTCGACGCGATCGGCGGACTGCCGACCGACCGCGACTGGGAGCTCGACCGGCTGTACGACCCGGACCCGGAGGCCTTCGGCCGCAGCTACACCCGGGAGGGCGGATTCGTCTACGACGCAGCCGAGTTCGACGCGGGCTTCTTCGGCATCTCGCCGCGCGAGGCGCTCGCGATGGACCCGCAGCAGCGCATCCTGCTGGAGACGGCGTGGGAGGCCTTCGAGCACGCCGGCATCGATCCGGCTTCGCTGCACGGCAGCCGAACCGGTGTCTTCGTCGGCTCCAGCAGCCACGAGTACGGCCCCTCCATCGAGGAGACGCCGGCCGAGGTCGAAGGCCTGGTGCTCACCGGCGGCGCGCCCAGCGTGCTGTCCGGCCGGGTCTCCTACACCTTCGGGTTCACCGGCCCGACGCTGACGGTGGACACGGCGTGCTCGTCCTCGCTGGTGGCGCTGCACCTCGCGGCGCAGGCGCTGCGCACCGACGAATGCCCGCTCGCCCTGGCGGCGGGGGTCACGATCATGGCCACTCCCCGCACCTTCGTGGAGTTCTCGCGGCAGCGGGTGGGGTCGCCGGACGGGCGGTGCAAGTCCTTCTCGGCGGCGGCCGACGGTGCGGGGTGGTCGGAGGGTGC